>CAZAGL010000040.1:0-12751 GCA_964484435.1 uncultured Caulobacteraceae bacterium | reverse complement strand
GCGCGCAACGGGCCCTGGCCGTCCAGCCGGGCGATCATGGCGCGGATGGCGGCTGCCGCCAGCAGATAGCCGCTGGCCTGATCGAGCGCCTGAACGGGCAGCGAAACCGGCTGCGCCGATCCGCGCCAAGCCATGCCGGCGGCGGCGATCCCGGTGGAGAATTGCACCAGGCTGTCAAAGCCGCGCCGATCAGATAGGGGGCCGCTGTGGCCATAGGCATTGAGCGAAACATCGATCAGGCCCGGCCGGATGGCCTGACGCGCTTGGGCGCTGAAGCCGAGGCGATCCAGCGCGCCCGTTCGATAGCCATGCAGCAGAATATCGGCCTGTTCGAGCAACCGGATAAAGGCCTGGCGATCGGCTTCGCTGCGCAGATCGAGGCGCGCGCAGCGCTTGCCCAGCGTGACTTCCGGGATCACGCCTGGCTCGTCCCAATCGGGCGGATCGATGCGCAGCACCTGCGCGCCAAAGCCGGCCAAAAAGCGCGTGGCCACCGGGCCGGCCAGCACGCGCGTCAGATCCAATACGTTGAGGCCGGCCAGTGGGCGCTGGGAATCGGGCCGCCAAGCCGGCGGCGTCGGCGAAACGAGGCCATCCCAATGGATCAGCGGCTCGGCCGCCAAAGCCCGGCCTTGGGGATGGACGCGCCAGGCATCGGGCGTGTTCAGCTTGGCGGCGCAGCCCCCGGCGGCCACGATTGCCGCCTCCAGCGCGGCACCTTCCCAGGTGCCCACGGCCTCGGCCACCTGCTCACGCACCGGTGCAGCCCCCAAAACGCCGAGCGCCGCCGCGCGATGGTGCGGCGCGTTGGTGTGCAGCTTGATCCAGCCGTCTTTTGCCTGGTAATCGCCGGCGATCGCATCCCAGGGGGAAGGCAATTCCCAGCCCTGGGGGCGGATGGAAAAGCCGAACCAGAGGCTGGCCAGCCGGCAATCCACGCGGATGGGCGGCGCGGGGCCATTTCTGGTCAGGAGTTCGGCGATCGCCGTGCACGCGGCACCGATCGTGGCCATCGCCAGTTCGGAAACCGGAAAGCAGGAAAGCAGGCGCTCCTCGCCAATGAAATCCACGCGCTCAGCGCATTGCGCGGGCAGATCGAGGGCGGCGAGGCAATCGCTGAGCATCGCCCGCGCCCCGATGGCGGCCGCGCTTGGCCCGGGCATCATCACCGCGGTTTTTGAAACTTCAGGATGAAGCGATCGCTTTTGCCGCGCGTTTCCGGCTGGAACACATCCTTGCTGTAATCATCGCCCGCGACGTGCAACAGATCGCTTTCCCCGGCCAGCACGAAGCCGGCGCGCAGAAAATCGGCCCTGACCACGGCCGGATCGATGCGGTGCAATTGATCAACCAGCGCGCGCGTATCGCCGGCGGGGCCGGCATGATCGACCACACCGACAATGCCCCCCGGCTTCATGGCAATGAACAGGGCCTTGACCAAGTGATCGGGATCGCGGCGGGGCATTTTTTCCGCCTCCGATTCCCAATAGAGATCATGATAAACAAGGTGCAGGAGCGCGAAATCAAAGCTATCGGCCGGCGCGCTGAAGGCGTCGATCGGCTGGATCAGCCGGCTGACATTGGGATGGCGCGCAATGATATCGCGCCAGCGCGCCTCCAGCGCCTCCCCGCCCTTGAACTGGCCGCCATCCCAGGCGATGACCTTGCCGCCTGGCCCCACCGCGGCGGCCAGGATATCGGAATAATAGCCGCCGCCCGCGCCGTAATCGAGCGCCACATCCTCCGCTTTGATGCCCAGAAAGGTCAGCACCTCAGCCGGCTTGCGCGACGCATCGGCCGCGACCGAATTGGCGGCCCGCCCCGGCTGGGCCAGCCAATCGGCGCTGGATGCGCTGGCGCTAGCCATGGGGGCGATGAGCAAAGCGGCGATGAGCGGGAAAAGATTCATGCGGGGGTTCTCCAAGAGCGTGCTAGTTCGCGGGCACCGGCTTGCGCGCTGCCCAGAGGCCGAAGGCGGCGATGATGCCGTAACAGGCCGCGGGCAGGATCAAGGCGAAGGCCAGATTGGTGTGATCGGCCAGGCTGCCGGTCAAGAAGGGGATGATCGCCCCGCCAACGATGGCCGTACACAACAGGCCCGAAGCCTGCGGCGCCTCTTCGCGCAGGCCTTCCGTGGCCAGGCTGAAAATGGTCGGGAACATGATGGAATTGGCCAGGCCCACGGCGATCAACGCATAGGCCGCGAGCTGGCCCGATCCGGTCATGGACACCACAATGAGGCCGATCGCCGCCCCGGCAAAGCTGGCCAGGACAAGGCCCGGCTTGCTGAGGCGCAGCAGGAAGCCCCCGAAAAAGCGCCCAATCAAGGCCCCCAGCCAATAATAGGATAGCAAAACGCCGGCCGCCTTGGCATCGAGGCCCAAAGTGCGGCTTTCGCCGAGATAATTGATCATGAAGCTGGCGATCGAAACTTCGGCGCCGACATAAAGGAAAATGCACAGACAGCCGAAGGCCAGCCTTGGGCGGCGCAGCAAAGCCAGCATGCCGCGCGTTTTCACCGCCTCGACCTTCTGCCCATCGAGTGCGCCGCGCCACAGCCAAAAGAAGCCGGCGATCAAGGACAGCACGATGGCCAGCCCGATATAGGTATGGCCAATGACGGTGGTTTCGGCCACGCGGTGGGCGGTGAGCGCGTCTCCGCTCAAGCTGGCGGGATCGATCAGGGTCTCCTTGCCGAGGATCAATTCCGCGCCAAAGCGCACCATCAAGAACACGCCAATGGAATTGAACAATTGCGCGAAAGTCAGCCGGCTGTGCGCCGTGGCGGGATCGCCCAAAGTCAGGATCAGGGGGTTGACCGCCACTTGCAGCAAGGTGATGCCCCCGCCGATCATGAACAGAGCCACGAGGAAAGAGCCATACAGGCCCGAATAGGCTGCAGGCAAAAACAACAGGCAAGAAATTGCCATGATGGCAAAGCCCAGCACGATGCCGCGCACATAGCCCAAGCGCTGCATCAGCATGCCGGCCGGAATGGAAAAGATCGCGTAACTGGTGAAAAAGGCAAACTGCACGAGGGCCGCATTGGCATTATTGAGCTGGAACAGGCCCTTCAATTTGGGGATCAGCACATCATTGAGATTGGTGATACCGCCAAACAGAAAAAATACGGCGATAACGAGCACCTGCAGGGCGCGCGTATTGGCACCCGCGGCTTTTGCGGGGCCGGGGCTGGACGGGGTCAAGGCAATGGCCAAGGGGCACCTCTTTGGTGGCCCAAGCGCGCGGGCCTCATTACGAAAAGTTGAGTGAACACGAAATCAGAGGATTAAGCAAAGGCGCGCGCGATGCAACCGCCTTGGCGCAAAAGCAGCGCACCGGGCCTGCGTAGGCCAGTTCGATGCAATAGGCTGGGTTGGGGCGTGCGGACATGGCCGCAAAGAAGCCGCAAGCGGCCAGCAGAATCGATTGGCGAAACGGGAGTGCGGCATGTGGAAGATGTTCATCCTGTCTTTGGGGCTGGCGCTGCTGGCTTGCTCGCCTGCGCCAGCGCCTGCGCCAGCGCGCGAAAAGCCAGAGATCGCGCCGGCCCGCCCCGCAGCGGCTTTGACCCATGCGCCCAACACTTTGGGCCTGTGGCAATTGGAATCGCTGAGCGGGCTGGATGATGTGGCGCGTTCCAATGGCTACCCGGTTTATTTGGCTGTCATGCAAGAGCGCCTGTTTATCGCCTCCCAATGCGTTCCTTTCTTCTTCAGAGCGACACCGGCGCGCGGAGGCGTGCGCGTTTCCGATGCGATGCCCTCACCGACGCCGGCGATCTGCGCCCGCACCCTCAGCCCGGTTGAAGCTTTGCTGCCGCAAGTGTTCTTAGCCGCGAATGGCATGAAATTGCGCGCGCCGGATCGGCTTGCGGTTTCGGGCCCGAATGGGGAAGCGGTGTTCGTGCGGCCCGCCAATCCCGTGATCAACCCCTTCGGCAATTCTCCCGAGCCTGCGCCCACCATTCTGTTCGGCGACTGGCGCGTGCTGTCCATCAATGGCCAAGCCGTCGAAGGGCAGGAGCCGATTTGGCTGGTCTTTGGATTTGGCCGCATGGAAGTCTTTTCCGGCTGCGTGGTCATGGCGCGATCGATGCTGTTGAGGACGGATCGCATCCTATTTGGCCCTGCCCAGCTCGATGCGCCGGTTTGTGAGCGCGGCTATTCGGATCTGGAACGGGCTTTGGCGGATGGCCTTTCCGGCGACATGGCCATCACGGCATCCGGCCCCACCGGGCTGCGTCTTTCGGGCCAGCAGGGCGTGATCGAACTGGGGCGCGATTAGCGCAATCGCCGCGCATTTTGTGCGCGCCAGCATTTCCTGAGCCGTCACATACTGAGCTAAATGGTTCAGTTTTCACCTGCCCGGCGCGATGCCACATTCGCCGCCCTCACCGATGCCACCCGGCGCGGCGGGCTGGAACACGAGGCGGCCTGGCTGGAGCGCCATCGCCAGCTTTAGGCCAGCCGGTTCGAGGCGCTCGATCAGGTGTTCGAAGAATGGAAGACCAAGGAGGAAAAACGCCATGAACCAGAAAAATGACGCGCCAGATTGGCCAGATACGCGCCTGGAGCGGGCATCCGATTGCGAACTCCTCGTCACGCGCCGCTTCGATGCGCCCGCGCGCCTTGTCTATGAAGCCTGGGCGCGCCCGGAAAGGTTGGCGCAGCCGATGATCTTCTTCGGCAAATATCTCGAAGTCCTGCCCTCTGCGCGCCTGGCCTGGACGAATGATGAAAGCGAAGACGGGCCCATCACCCGCGCGGCCGTTGAAGAGCAGGCCGGCCAAACGCTTGTGGCTCTGCGCGATTGCTAGGCCACGCCCGCGCATCCTCGATGCGCTAACCAAGCGGCCAATTTTCGAGGATGTCCACGAAGCGGGTGAGCCAGGCATTGGTCTGCGCGCCGTTGAGCACGCGATGATCGATCGTGAGCGTGACATAAGCCATGGGGCGGATGACGATGGCCTCTTGCCCATCGATCTCGCGCACGATGACCCGCTTTTCCAGCTTGCCCACCCCCAAAATGGCGCTTTGCGGCTGGTTGATGATGATCGGCGCGGCCAGCAGCGTGCCGGAAACACCGTGATTGGAGATCGAAAAGGTGCCGCCGCCGACATCGGCCTTGGTGAGCCGGCCCAGCCTTGCGCGCTCGGTCAAGTCGGCGAGGCCGGCGGCGATCTCCATCAGCGAAAGGCGCTGGGCATGGCGCAGCACGGGCACGATCAGGCCGCCATCGGGCATGGCCGCCCCCACGCCCACATGCACATCGCGGAAAATTTCCAGATGCGCCTCGTGCCAGCGGGAATTGACCTCGGGCGCGGCCGGCATGGCCATCGCTGCTGCGGCCACGAAATAGGCCGTATAGGTCAAGGGAAAGCCGCCAGCCAATGCTTCGGCCTTATGGGCGGCGCGGTGGGCCAGGATGCGGCTGCAATCGGCCTCGAACAGCGCGGTGACATGCGGGGCGGCCTGCAGCGAATGGGCCATCAGCTCACCGATGCGCCGGCGCATGGGCGTGTGCGGCACGATCTGCGCTTCGGCCCCGCGGGCCGATCCGGCCAAATACTGTTCCACATCGGCGAAGGTGATGCGCCCGCCGCGCCCTTTGCCCTGGATGGCGCGCGGATCAACATCATGCTCGGCGCAGAGCCGGCGCACCGAAGGCGAAAGCCGCAAAGCGGGATCGAAGCTGGCGATGCTGCGCAAGGCTTGTCGGCCTGCCTGCGCGGATGCCGGCGGGGCGTCGGGCAAAGCCGCCGCATGAGGAGGGGATTGGCCCGGGGCTTGGCCTTGGCCAAACCGCGCCAGGATTTGCCCGGGCAGGACATCGCCATCCTGCACCAGAATTTCCAGCAGGACGCCCTCTTCGGGGGCGGCCACTTCCACCGCCACCTTATCGGTTTCCAATTCCACCAGGGCCTCATGGGCCCGCACCCGCTCGCCCGGCCGTTTCAGCCAGGCGCGGATGGCCGATTTGGTGCCCTCTTGATCCTGCGGGGCGCGGATTTCCAACTCGCTCATGGCCTCAAAACCCGATCAGGAAATCGATGCGGGCCCGAATGGCGGCGACATTGGGCACCACCGCATCCAGCAGAGCCGGGTGATGGGGGCTGGGGATATCGGGCATGGTCAGGCGCACGACGGGCGCATCCAGATCGAGGAAGGCCTCCTGCGCGACGATTGCCGCGATCTCCGCACCGAAGCCGCCGGTGCGCAAATCCTCGTGCACGATCAAGCAGCGGCGCGTCTTGGCGATGGAGGTGAGCACCGCGGCGCTATCCCAGGGGGCCAGCGTGCGCAGATCGATCACCTCGCAGGAACGGCCAAGGGCCGCTTCTTCGCAGCGTTCCACCATGGCCCCCCAGGTGACGATGGTCAGATCGCGGCCCGTCTGGGTGATCTTGGCCTGGCCAAAGGGCAGAAGAAAGCCATCGCCCGGATAGGGCCGGCGCGCCCATTGGGCGTCCAGCATGGCGCGGTGCTCCAGGAACATCACGGGGTCTTGCCCGCGCAAGGCGGTGCGCAGCAGGCCCACCGCATCCTCGGCATTGGCCGGGCAGGCCACCTTCCAGCCGGGCGCGTGCACGAATTGCACTTCATTGGTCATGGAATGCCAGGGATCGCCGCATTTGAAAAAGCCCACCGGCATGCGCACCACCATGGGCGCGGCAAAGCGATTATTGGTGCGCCAGCGCATGGTGCCGCAATCATTGATCTGTTCCACGGCCGGATCGGCATATTTGCGGAACTGGATTTCCGGCACCGGCATCAGGCCAGCCAAAGCCATGCCGACGGCCCGCCCCATAATGCCTTCCTCGGAAAGGCTGGTATCAAATACGCGCCGGGCACCGAACTTGTCCTGCAGGCCCAAGGTGACGGCATGCACCCCGCCTTTGGGGCCGACATCCTCGCCAAACACCAGCACGCGCGGATTGATGCTGAGTTCATGCTCCAACGTGCGGCGGATGGCGGTGACCATGTTGATGCGTGGGCCTTGCGCCTGCGCGGCCTCTGGCTGTGGCTGTGCGAGCGGGGCCGCGCCCTCGAAAAAGACATGGCGCAGCACATTGGCCGGATCGGCCGGCAAGCGGGCCTGCGCCTCCAGCAAGGCGGCCTCCACGGCGCCATGGGCCCGCGCCTCGATCCGCGCCCATTCGCTGTCTTCAAAGCGGGCCTTCAAGCGGGGCAGCGGATCGCGGGCCCATTCGGCCCGCACCAATTCCTCGCTTTTGTAGGTTTGGGTGTCTTGAAACGAATGCCCCTGCAAACGCGGCACAATGAGGCGCAGCAAACAGGGGCCCTCGCGCCCGCGCACATAAGCGATGGCCGCATGGATCAGCCGGGCCGCCTCTTGCGGCTGTGCGCCATCGCCGGAAAGCACGTGCAGGCCGGAAAAGCTGGCCAGATTGGCCGCGATATCGGCACCAGGCGTTTGCAGATGGGAAGGCACGGAAATGCCAAAGCCATTATCCTCGATATAGAACAGCATGGGCAGTTTCAGCGTCGTGGCCATCGTCAAAGCCGCCCAAAACCCATTGGTGGCCACCGAGGCATCCCCGCCCATGGCAACACCGATGGCCCGCTTTGCTTCCCCATCCTTGAGCTGGAGGCGTTGGTATTCCAGGGCCTGGGCCCAGCCCGCGATGGGGGTGAATTGCGCGCCCACCCCTCCGCACATGGGCAAGGCCTGCGCACCCGACGGGTTGGGATAATTGAACACCACGCCGATATCGCGCCCATCGGAATAGCCGCCCGCGCGCCCCATGGCCGAGCCCAGCGCATCGGCCAAGGGCACGCCCAGGGCCAGCAGCATGGGCCGCGAGCGGTAATAGCCGCACACCGCGTCGCGCCGATCGCTCAGCGCCAGGCCGAGAATGGCCTGCGCGACATCATGGCCGCGCGCGGAAAATTGATAAAGAACCTGCTTTTCGGGCACCAGGCGCTGTTCTTCCAGCGCGTCCAGCGCGCGGGACAAGCAAACGATTTCGGCCACGCGCGGCCAATCGGGCTCAAAGGCCTCGCCAGCTTTGGCGCGGGTTTTGGCGGAAACGGTTTGCGTCACGGGCGATCCTCCCTGGATCTGCGGTTAGCCCAAGGGGATAGTGTGCGCCGGGCCAAGGCTCAAGCGGCTTGGCCGCGGTCGACAGGCCCCTCGCGGGGCGGGTGGTTGGCCTTTCCGTCATGCCAAAGGCCGCGCGCAGCGCGGATCCTGTCCCGTCGCGGGAGTGGTTGGAAATTGAGGGCGGCGTAATCTCCGGTTTGTTCCGAACCGATTCCTGGCGCGCAGACGCCAGAAAGGAGATTACGCCATGACAGCGCCTAGCACAGGCATCCCGTCGGCATCCATCGCGACGCGACCGGGGCGGGCCCGAATGACCGTTTCCAGCGCGCTCCAGCCCGTCTGCTGTTCGATTGTCAATCGGCACTCTTCAGCAGCCTGTTAAAGGCCTTTCCCGTCCCGAGCTGTAGCGTAAAGTTTATCCTGAGAAACGGCCCCAGGCCGGACTTCGGTTGACCCGCGCAGGTGCGGCTGTAGGGTGCGCGCCAAATCAGCCCTGGAGTGGCCAACATGAGCCAAGACGCTTTCGATCTCGTCATTATCGGGGGTGGCCCCGGCGGCTATAATTGTGCCATCCGCGCCGGCCAATTGGGCCTGAAGGCGGCGATCGTCGAAAAGCGCGGCAAGCTGGGCGGCACCTGTTTGAATGTCGGCTGCATCCCCTCCAAAGCCTTGCTGCATGCCTCGCAGGCCTATGAAACGGCCCGCACGCGCTTCAAATCCATGGGCGTGGAAGTCACGGGTGTCAGCCTCAATCTGGGGCAGATGCTGGCGCAGAAGATCGAGGCCGTCGATGGGCTGACCAAGGGCGTCGAATTCCTGATGAAAAAAAACAAGGTGGAATATCTCAAAGGCAGCGGCCGCATCGTTTCGCCGACGCAGGTCGAGGTGCGCGGCGAAGATGGCCAAGTGCGCAGCTTGGCCACGCGCCATATCGTCATCGCCACCGGCTCGGAGCCGGCCGGCCTGCCGGGCGTGCAGGTGGATGGAGAGCGCATCGTCGATTCCACCGGCGGGCTTAGCCTCAAAGAGGTGCCGGCCCGGCTGATCGTGATCGGGGCGGGCTATATCGGACTGGAGCTTGGCTCCGTTTGGCGCCGGCTGGGCTCGCAGGTCATTGTCGTGGAATATCTCGATCGCATCACCCCGACCATGGATGGCGAGATTTCCGCGCAATTCCTCAAAATCCTGAAAAAGCAGGGCATGCAGTTTGAGCTGGGCACGAAGGTGCTCAGCGCCGTGCGCAGCGCCTCGGGTGTCGATCTGCAAGTCCAGCCCGCGTCTGGCGGGGCGGAGAAAACCTTGAGCGCGGACGTGGTCTTGCTGTCGATCGGCCGGCGCCCCTATACCGAGGGCCTGGGGCTGGAATCCGTGAACGTGCAGCGCGACAAACGCGGCTTCATCGTGACGCAGCATTGGCAGACTTCGGTTCCCGGCATTTGGGCCATCGGGGATGCCATTCTTGGCCCGATGCTGGCCCACAAGGCGGAAGAAGAAGGCGCGGCTGTCGCCCAAAAAATCGCCGGCCAATGGGGCCATGTGAATTATGCTGTCATTCCTGGCGTGGTTTACACCGATCCGGAGGTGGCATCCGTCGGCAAAACCGAAGAAGAGCTGAAAGCCGAAGGCATCGCTTACAAAGTGGGCAAATTCCCATTTCTGGCCAATTCGCGCGCCCGCACCAATCATGAAACCGAGGGCATGGTAAAAATCCTCGAAGATTCAAAAACCAAGCGCGTGGTCGGGGCCCATATGATTGGCGTCGGGGTGGGCGAAATGATCGGCGAAATTTGCGTGGCCATGGAATTTGGGGCCTCGGCCGAGGATATCGCCCGCACCTGCCACGCCCATCCGACCATGACGGAAGCCATCCGCGAGGCGGCCAAGGGCGTTGATGGCTGGACCATGCAGAGCTGATGCGTCCTTTGTCCCATCGCGGGGTGTGGGAGCCGGCCTCGTCACGAGCTTCGCCGGCGGATGCGGGCCGGTCGTCATGCCGGGATGGCTGACAGGCTGACGCGGGCATGATCGCTCAGCGGGATACGCTCTTGTGCGAACCGAAACGGTTCTCGTTCTTGGGGAAGGAAAAATCTGGAAAGTTCACCCGTGCAGTGAGCGCAGATGTGAAAACACTTCATCCGCATGGTTGCCGCCGAAACCAATAAGAGCTCGCCGAACCGGCCCCAGGCTGATTTCGATTGGATTATCGCGCATAAGCTCAACCTTCAAGAAAGGAACGCCCGCGTTGAGCGCTTCTGCCCAATGATACATCATGGGGTTGCTCCGGCGAGAAAGTTGAGCCGTAAACAATTGCTGCATAATCTGCCAATTGAACCGATTGGGCATAATCTGCGCAAATCTCGCGCTTATGTCGTAGGGGCGCATCGAGAGCCGCATGTCGAGCAACGCGGCCAGCGGCACGCCTGCCCGAAGCGCTGTCCTGGAGAGGCCGATCTCGTAACGCTGAATGATCTCGTTTTTGTCCTCTAGCAGTTGCATGTCCCACCAGAAGCGCTCGAACACGGCACGCGGAAATGCTTTGAGATTAAATCCAATGAAAAAACTTTGGATATGATCCGCAACTTCTCGGCTGATGGTCATGCCAAGAATGGGGGAGTCAGGCAGAGAAAGACGCTGAATAAATGGATCAATGGGAGCAAAAGGTCCGAAAACACTGTCATTAACGATGATGACCTCGTCATAATCGCTTGCGAAGTCATAGGCCAGGAGCGCATGACGCCAGCTGCCAAAATCCAGCCCGATGTTCTCTCGTTCGATCACGTGATCCGAAAGAGCCCACAAGACTTCACGCGCCCCTTCATTCAAGGTTGCGGTGGTTACCGTAACCAGTTTCCCACCCAAGCGGCGATATGTGCGCAAAGCGGAGGCGAAATAAGGTGCCACCACACCCTTGTGGTTGTAATGTGCCGCGATCCATAGGCGCCGCGGAGGGGGGCTGTCGGCAACGCTCAACCCGCTAGACCAATCCATGACGCCGCCCGGGGATGTAATGACGAGAGCTGTGCACGAGTTTTTGTCTGGAGTCCTGCGCCATCCCGTTTTTTCCAAGATTTGACATGGGTCGAAATGTCCATCAATTCCGCTAGGCCAACTCCTTCCCAGGTGCCGGATATATCGCCAGGACGTAATGCCTCAAAGAGCTCAAGACATTGCAGTGAAAATCGGGCCTCTTTGGTAAATGCCCGATCAAAGCTAGCGTCACGGGCGTTACGCGGAATAACGTGTCCAGCTGAAAATCAAGATCGTGAGTGGAAATACCGTGCGATGGGCAGCGTGGATATCCTTGATCCAGTCATGGCATAAGTGTTTGAAATTAAGCCTGAAACGGCCTTGGGGAATACGGCATTTCGCGCGCTTTTTGCCCGCTCGCGCGATCAAAAGCCAGTCCAATTGAGCGTTTCAACGATTACGCTTTTGGTTGCATCCGTCAACGCCGCCTCATAACTTTCCGCAAAGGCTTCGATGGCGGCTTTGTCCCCAACCTGCGCGCGAACAGATAATCAAAAAATGTGGTACTTCTGGTTTCGGTTGCCACAAGCATGGTGTTCGAGAAACGGAAGGGCAACCTCGTTGATAGGGGGTGTCCTTGTGGCGCCGGGGCCACAGCGTTGTGATTTTTTGATGCTTCGCGGATTGGCAAAATAGGCTGAGCACGCCAAGCTTGTTTCAACGTCAAGCTGTCAATCAGGCTTGACGTTGAATATTTTGCTGCAACAACAGCGAACAAGCCGCAGCGCGCGCTATCGAACGTGGTGGGAGATCGGACATGGCGGACAGCCAATCGCTGCAATTCACCGGGGAGCGGATCGTTCCCGAAGCCGCCAATTGTGAGCCGAATTTCGCGGAAAAGATGTATCAGGAGCACTTTGCGCGTTACATGTTCGCCGCGCCCTTGTGCTCTGGAAAAAGCGTCCTCGATGTCGGGTGTGGGGTTGGCTATGGGGCAAAGGCGCTGGCATTGGAAGGCGCGGCCTCCGTTTTGGCGCTGGATCTCTCCCCTGAATCCATTGCCCACGCGCAAAGGCATTACGCGCATCCGTCCGTTACTTTTCGCGTTGATAACGCCGAGGATTTTGTTGTTCCAAACAAAGTTGATGTTGTGGTCTGCTTCGAACTGATTGAGCATGTAGAAAAGCAGCGCCAAGTTTTTCAGAGAATCGAACGCGCGCTCAAGCCTGATGGCCTGCTGGTGATGTCCACGCCGCGGAGGCTGGATGTCAAGCGCACCCATTTTCACACGCATGAATTTTCCTTGGGTGAGTTTGAAGGCCTCATTTTAGATTTTTTCGCGGACGTGGACATTTACTTTGAAAACAATCACTTTTCATCGCTGATCACGGACCGAAAACCGAACTCGGTTTCGCGCATCATTTGCATGAAGGACCAATTCGATCACCGCTTTGCGGATTATTTCATTGCAGTGGCGGCGCGGTCTTCTGGAGTATTGCCAAAACTATCGCCCATTTTGACGCTGAACGACGATAAATACATCAAGTTGCTTGAAAGCGATGTTGATATCCTGCATCGCGCCGAGGATGATCTCAAGGATCGCCTTAGGGCTGTTGGTGCCGAACATGAGCAGGCCATGGCGCGTGCGCAGGCCGAGCGGGACACCCAGCGGCAAGAGCGCGACGCGATGCAGCGTGCGCTGGAGCAATACGAGGCC
>CAZAGL010000039.1:0-12831 GCA_964484435.1 uncultured Caulobacteraceae bacterium | reverse complement strand
TGGGCCTGGATGCGCCCGCTGCTGGCACCTTGGGGGCCGGCCTTGGCGCTGGCCCTGATCGCGCCCTGGGGCATCGCCATCACCTTGGCCACCGAGGGCCGCTTCTTTTCGGACGCCCTTGGCGGGGATTTGGCTGGGAAGCTGGCCCTAAAGGGGGCGGAAAGCCATGGTGCCCCGCCGGGCCTGCATATGCTTCTGGTGCCCGTTCTCAGTTTTCCCATCACGCTGGGCCTGCCCTTCGCTGCGTTGCTAGCGTTTCAAAGCGTGCGCGGTGCGCGCGGTGACGAAAAACTGGCCGGCGCGCGCTTTGCGCTGGCTTGGCTCATCCCCGCCTGGATCGCCTTCGAGATGGCACCCACCAAGCTCGCGCATTATCCTTTGCCGCTCTATCCGAGCCTGGCTTTGCTGGCCGGCGCGGGGCTGATGGAGGGCTTTGCGGCGCGGCGCGGCTTGCGGTTCGCGGCCGTCGCTTTGCTCATGCTCGGCGCGCTCGCTTTGGCCGGGCTATGCGCCGCCGCTTCGGCGCTGGCCTTTGCCGATCAGGCCGGTAGCGCGCGCCGGGCCGTGCAGGCTTTCATGTTGCTCGCGCCGCTTTGCCTGGCCGTTGGCGTGTGGATTGCCCGGCGCGCCCAGCCGATCTTCGCCGCCGGCCTGGCCATCGCGCTTTCGGCACTCCTGCTGTTCACCGCGCGTGAGCGGATCGCACCCGAAGCACGGAGCATCTTGGTGAGCCAGCAAGCCGTGCTGGCATTGCGCCGGGAGAATTTGCTGGACGCCGGCCACCAGCCGCTCTTGGCCGTGGGCTTTAGCGAGCCGAGCCTGATTTTCTCCACCACCACCTCAACCCGATTGGCCAAAGGCCAAGCGGGCGCTTTGCTGGCACAAGCTGGCCAGGGCGTATTGCTGGCCCAAAGCGAGGCCCCAGCCTTCGAGGCCGAGTTGGCGAGCCGGGGGCTTGCCTTCGCGGCGCGAGGCGAGCCGGTGATCGGCGTCAATTATTCGAAGGGCAAGCCCGTGCATTTGCAGCCCGGCGAAATCGTGATCAGCCCCGCCGGCGCGGCCCAAACCAGGTGAACAGGCTGACAATCCGCGCGACAAAATCGCGCGCGATCAGCCGGCCGGGGCGCACGGGCAGGCCCAAAGCGGTGGGATGCAGCAGCACATCGCCCCCGGCAGCGGCCAGCCTGCGCCCCAAATCGGCGAAGGGCGCATTTTCCGCGTCCAGCCGAAAGCCCTGCATCATATCGAGATCGGCCCGGCCGACCAAAACCAGATCCCCCGGCAAATGGCTGGTGGCCTGAACGGGGGCTTCGGTCTTGCCGCATTTGGCGCGCCGGCTTGGCTTGCCGGCCGCATCGAGGCGCGCGCCGCCAATCGCGGCCGGCGTTCGCGCCGCGCGCCCTGCTTTCAGCAAGCGATCGATCGCGCCAGGCTGAACCACCACTTCGGGCCCCACGAACAGCAGCCAGCGGCCGCGCGCCTGCTCCGAGCCCAGATTCAAGCCCTGCGCCAGCCCAACATCGCCCTGCCCCTGCACCAATTGCACATCGCGCCGATCCGCGCGCAGCGCCCGCAGCGCCGAGGCGATCTCTGGCCGCTCACCGTTATCCACAACGATGATTTCATCCACCGCCGCATCGGCCAAGAGGCCAGATAGGCAAAATTCCAGGATCGGGCCCGTGGACCGGGTAACCACGACCGCCGAAAGGCGCGGATAGGTGTTCAAGGGTGCCGCCTTCGAGCCTGACGAATCGGGAATCAATGCCCATTTCTCCTGAATGAAGCCCCGCTTGATAAAGCTTTCGCCCCATCCGCATGCACCAAGCCGATCACGTCAAGGCGCATCGCGAAACAAGCGCGTTATCACTACACAAAGCGCGAGGGCCGTCCAGAGCGACAGGTTCCAAAAATCGCTATCCAAACAGGCCAGCGTGATGCCGATCGCCAGCACGCTGGAGGCCGTCGCCGATGCGGCACCATCCTTGGCCAGCGCCGCACCGTTCCTGCGCCCAAAGGCGGCCAGGCCAGCGCAGGCCAAAGCCGCGCCGATCCCTCCCATTTCCACCCAAAGCTGCAAAGCCGCGCTATGGGGATGCCCGGCGAAATAAGCGATGGGATAGCCGCCCAGCGAATAGGTCTGATCAAAGCTGGCCGAGGCCCCCGGGCCCCAGCCGTGCAATGGCTTTTGGGCGATCAGCTTGGCCGCATAGCCCCAAGACTGCACGCGCCCCACAAAGGCAAATTCGGCATCCGCGGGCAGCGATTTTTGCAGCCATTGGGCCAACAAGCCCCCCAAGGGGGCCAACCACCAGGGCGAAAGCGCGATGGCGATGGCCCCGATCTGCGCCCATGCCGAAAAGATCGATTCCGGGCGGAGATAACCGAGGATCAGCAGGATCAGGCCAAGCGCCCAGGCCGCCAGGGCAAGCCAGTGCTGCGTAAACACGATAAGGCCGCCAAGAGCCAAGACGATGGCAGCTGCCGCCAGAAAGCCAACAAGGCCAAGACGCAGGCACATCCCAGCCCCAGCAAAACCCAATGGCAGCAATGCTGAAATCGCCACAAAGGCAAAAACGCGGGCCGGCTCCTGCAAGATCGGATCTTGGCCCAAATGCTCCCCGACGCGCGATACCTGCTGCAACAGAAACCAGCCCGTGCCCGCATCGATCGCCAGCAAGGTGCCCGCCACGCCAATTCCGGCCATGGCCGCGCGCGTGACCAAAGCGCGATCCACGCCGCGCTGCACTTCCCCGCCAACCAGCATGCCGGCCAGCACGATCGCCATCACCGAAAGCATGGCCAGGATTTCCCGGATGGGCGGCAAGGGGGCCAAGATCATGCGGCCCAGGCCCCAAAGGCACAGCGCCGCGATCAGCCACACATAGACGCCGTATTTCCGGCTGGGCCGGAAACGCCGCCAAGATGGGGCGCACAGCGCCGCGATCGCCGCCATCAGGCCGAGCAGGCTGGGCGCAAACACGAGCAAGGCCGGCCCAAACAACAGGCAGGCGGCCGCAACCAAACCGGGCCGGCTATATTGGGCATTGTCCAGCGGCGGGGCGCTGGCGCGTTTGCTATTGGCCCGCGTTTCAACGACGGCCATCGCCCGTCACCCCGCTGACGGCTGCGCGCGCGCCAAATCCGGGGGCATTGCCTCTTGGCTCAGGGCCAGACAGGCCTCCTTCAGCGGCATGAGGCTTTGCGCATCACCGCCCAGCCGGCGCACCGCGAGGGTGCGCTGCTCGGCTTCCTTGCGGCCGACCACCGCGATGATCGGCACCTTGGCCAAGGAATGTTCGCGGATTTTGTAATTGATCTTCTCGTTGCGCACATCGATTTCGGCGCGCAGGCCCGCAGCGCGCAAGCCGGAGACGACTTCCCGGGCATAGGCATCGGCATCGGAGGTGATCGTCGCCACCACCACCTGCACCGGTGCCAACCAGAGTGGAAAGGCACCAGCGAAATGCTCGATCAACACCCCGATAAAGCGCTCCATCGAGCCGCAAATCGCGCGGTGCAGCATCACCGGGCGATGCTTTTGACCATCCTCGGCGATATAGCCGGCATCCAAGCGCTCGGGCAGAACATAATCGAGCTGGAGCGTGCCGCATTGCCAGGTGCGCCCGATCGCGTCGCGCAGATGAAATTCGAGCTTGGGGCCATAAAAAGCCCCCTCATTGGCAATCCGCTCCACCGCGATGCCCGCCAGATGCGCGGCTTCTTCGAGCTGGTCTTCGGCAAGCGTCCATTGCGCATCCGTGCCAAAGCGCATGTCGGGGCGCAGAGCCAGCTTCACCGAATGCAGTTCGACACCGAAATCGGAATAAACCGAATTCAGCAATTCGATAAACGCTTTGGATTCCTCGACGATTTGCGCATCGGTACAAAAAATATGCGCGTCGTCCTGGCTCATTTGCCGCACGCGCAAGAGCCCATGCGTGGAGCCGGAACTCTCGCAGCGGTGCAAGCCCTCGAATTCCGCCATGCGAATGGGGAGATCACGATAAGAACGCTGGCCGTGATTGAAAATCTGCACATGGCAGGGGCAATTCATCGGCTTCACCGCCATGACTTCGCCCTCGTCCGTTTCGCATACGAACATGCTGTCGTGGAATTTTTCCCAATGGCCGGATTTTTCCCAGAAGGATTGCTCCAGAATCTGGGGGGTTTTGACCTCGACATAGCCAGCCGCCTCGATGCGGCGGCGCATATAGGCCAGCATGGTGCGATAGAGCGTCCAGCCCTTGGGGTGCCAGAAGATCATGCCCTTGCCCTCTTCCTGGATATGGAAGATATCCATGGCTTTGCCGATGCGGCGGTGATCGCGCTTTTCGGCCTCCTCGACCCGGTGGACATAGGCCGCGAGTTCCTCTTCGGTGCGCCAGGCCGTGCCGTAAATGCGCTGCAGCATGGCCTTGGTGTGATCACCGCGCCAATAGGCTCCAGCCAACTTCAGCAGCTTGAAAGCCTTGCCCACTTTGCCTGTGCTGGGCATATGCGGCCCGCGACACAGATCCAGCCAATCACCAGTGCGATAGATGCTGATCGGCTCAGCAGCCGGCAGATCGGAGATGATCTCGGCCTTGTAATGCTCCCCGATGGATTTGAAATGGGCGATCGCGGCATCGCGCGGCCATTCCTCGCGCACCAAGGGCATATCCCGATCGACGATTTCACGCATGCGTGCCTCGATTTTAGGCAAATCCTCCAGGCTCAGCGGCGTGGCTGGTGCGATATCGTAGAAAAACCCATCCTCGATATTGGGGCCGATGGTGATTTGCGTGCCGGGGAAAAGTTCCTGAACCGCTTGGGCCAGGATATGCGCCGTATCGTGACGGATCAGCTCAAGCCCCTCGGGATCATCGCGCACGACCAGACGCACGCGCGCATCCTGCGTGATCGGACGGGTGATATCCCATTCCGCGTCATTCACAAAAATGGAAACAGCCTTTTTGGCCAAGGATTTGGATAGGCTTTCGGCGATGGCCCCACCCGTAATGCCCGAAGCATATTGCCGCGCATTGCCGTCAGGAAAGGTGATGTGGATCATGTTCTGAACTTTCATGGTCTGCGCATGCGCAAGCATGGATTGGGGCGGCGCGCTGGTGCCAATCTCCATAGCGCCACGGGGCCCACCAGGCCACGATCCTCGGTGCGACAGGGGCCGGATCATAGCCCGAACCGCCCCAGGGATGGCAACGCCCCATGCGCGCCAGCGCCATCCAGCAACCGGCCCAGGGCCCGTGCGCCACGATCGCATCGCGCGCATAGATCGAGCAGCTGGGCGCATAGCGGCAGGCATTGCCGAACACGCTGGACAGGCTCCAGCGATAGGCCTGAATCAGGCCCAAAAGGCAAGCCGAAACGGGTTTCACGATGGCTGCATCGCTTGGTGCAAGGCAATGTCCAGGGCATCCACGGCGGCATCGAATGCCAAAAGCGTTGAGGCATGACGCGGGGGATAGTCCTTGACGCCCTCTAAATGGCGCAATTCCCAAAAGCGCCCAATTGGGGGGGCAGCGCCCTTGCGCAGCATGGCTTCCAGGCCATCGCGCGCGGCGCGCACCTCGCCAGCTTTGGCCCCGATCGCATGGGCGGCCAACACCGCCGCCGCCGCCTGGCCGAGCGCGCAGGCCTGCACCTCCATGCCAATCTCAGTGATCACCTCGCCCTCGAGATTGAGATCCACCCGGATCACCGAGCCGCAAACGCGGCTGACGCGCGTGGCGCTGGCCCGGGGATGCGCCAAGGGCTTGGCGTAGGCGATATTGGCGGCCAATTCCAGCACGCGGGCATGATACAATTCCATGATTTCATCTTAACCGGTCGGCACCCGATTCAAAAGGGCCCTGCGCCAAGGCTCACGCTTTGCGCCGCCAGGACGAACCGCTCGGCCCATCCAGCACTTCGATGCCGCGTTTGGTCAATTCTTCACGCAGCACATCGGCCCGTGCCCAATCCTTGGCGGCGCGCGCGGCGGTGCGGCCGGCCACCAGCGCGTCGATCTCCGCGCCATTGGCGATCCCCGCGCGAAACCACGCCTGGGGATCGTCCTGCAATAGGCCAAGCATTGCGCCCCCCGCCAGCAGCGCGGCCTTGGCCTGCGCGCCATCATGGGGGCGCACGGCCTTGTTGGCCTCGCTGGCCAGATCGAACAGCACCGCCAGCGCGCGCGGCGTGTTGAGATCCTCGCACAGCGCATCCAGCACGCTTTGCGGCGGCTCGATCGGCAAGCTGGGCACATCGCGCAAGCGCAACAACGCGCCATAGAGGCGATCCAGACTGGAAACAGCCTGGGCAATCCCCTCCTGCGACCAATCCAACGGCGCGCGATAATGCGCCGAAAGCAGCGCAAAACGCAGGGCCTCGCCGGGCCAGGCGGCCAGCAAATCGCGCACGCTGGCCACATTGCCTACGCTTTTGGACATTTTCTGCGCTTGCATGGTCAAAAAGCCATTGTGCAACCAAAAGCGTGCCAGCGGCCGGCCAAAGGCCATTTCGCTCTGCGCGATTTCATTTTCATGGTGCGGAAAGATGAGATCATGCCCCCCGGCATGGATATCGATCGGCCCGCCCAGAATGGCCTCGATCATGGCCGAGCATTCCAGATGCCAGCCCGGCCGGCCCGGGCCAAACGGGCTATCCCAGGCCGGTTCATCGGGTTTGGCGGACTTCCAGAGCGCAAAATCGGCTTCGTCTTCCTTGTCGCTTTCCAGCTCCACGCGCGCGCCCGCGCGCAGATCCTCGAGCTTTCGGCCCGAGAGTTTGCCATAATCGGGATCGGCCTTGACACGAAACCACAGGCCCGACGGCCCGCGATAGGCCGCGCCCTTGGCCTCCAACGCTTCGCAGACATGGATCATGCCACCCACATGCTCGGTAGCGCACGGAGAAAAGCTGGGGGGCAATGCGCCCAAAGCCGCCATATCCGCTTCATAGGCCGCGATATACCGTGCCGTCAGCGCCGCGATCGGCTCTTGGCGCTCTTGGGCCCGGGCAATGATCTTGTCATCGATGTCGGTGAAATTGCGGACATACAACACGCTGGTTGCGCCATACGCATGACGCAGCAGGCGAAACAAAACATCAAAGGCCACGACGGGGCGGGCATTGCCGATATGGGCGAAATCATACACCGTCGGCCCGCAGACATAGAGCGTGACGCGGGCCGGATCGGCCGGCTCGAATTCCTCCAATGCGCGGGTCAACGTGTTCGTGAGGGTGATTTTTTTCATTTTCGCTCAAGGGCAATTGTGATCATAGTCGGCTCGTGCTTTCCTTAGCCGGCAAATCGTCTGCTGGGAAACACTGGCGTTTTGAAAAGTCATCGCCATATGCACGAAGTATCTGAGGGCCAACGCGGGCGGGCGTTAAGCCCGGCGGGCAATTTTCTGCGCGTCCGGCTCGACTCCTCGCCCCTCAGCAAGGAAGCCGACATTCATGGATGCCATTTTGAAAGCCGTGGTGCCTGCACCACTCGCCTCCACGCGCCCTTCGCGCCAACAGGCGATGGAGGCGGTGCGCACGCTGCTGGCCTGGACGGGCGATAATCCCGAACGCGAGGGCCTCCTCGATACGCCCCAGCGCGTCGTGGATGCGTTCGATGAATGGTTTTCTGGCTATGCCAAGGATCCCGTCAAGGAATTATCCCGCACGTTCGAGGATGTGCAGGGCTATGACGATATCGTCATGCTGAAGCATATCGATGTCGAAAGCCATTGCGAACACCATATGGCCCCGTTTCTGGGCAAGGCTTTCGTCGCCTATATGCCGACGCAACGGGTTGTGGGCATTTCCAAAATCGCGCGCGTTGTGGAGATTTTCGCCAAACGCCTGCAAACCCAAGAAACCATGACGGTGCAGATCGCCGAAGCCATCAATGATGCGCTGCGCCCGGCCGGCGTGGCCGTTCTCATTGATGCCGAGCACCAATGCATGTCCACGCGCGGGGTGCACCACAAGGATGTGACCACCGTCACCACCACCTTCACGGGCCTGTTCAAGACGGATGCCGATCTGCGCACCCGCTTTCTGCGACTGGCCGGTCAGGCCTGAGCGGATTTCAGGCACTTGGCGAAGCTGTGCGAAACAGGCCCATAGCCGGCCCGCGCGAAAAACGCGTGGGCCCTGTTATTGCGCACGCCGCTTTCGAGAAATACCCAAGCCATCTGCCGCGCTTTGGCCTCGGCCTCGATAAAGCGCATCAGGTGCGCGCCCAGGCCCAGGCTGCGCGCCGCGGGGGAGACGATCAGATCCTGAACGATGGCGAACCAAGTCGGTGTCTGCGTATTCCACTGGACGGCCGCCGCGGCCAAAAGCGCGCCGCCCGCATCGAGCGCGTGCGCCATCTGGCCCCCCTCTTCGAAAAACTGCGCGAAATAGCCCATGAGATCAGCCTGCGCCCGCTCGGCCCAAGATTGCCCATCCTGTGAGAGGCCCCATTGAATTTCGCTGTGGGAAATATAGGCGCTGTCTTGCGGCATGAGGGCGGAGAGGAAGGCGCTGGCGCTGGCCATTTCCCGCGCAGATTGGGCCCATGCGATTTGGAAGGATGGCTCTGTTGGCATGCCTGCTGCTTAGCACTCTGGCGAACGACATTCAATCTCACCTCGTGCGAAAGCGCATATTCCTGCCCCATGCGCATTTCCAGTTGGGGGGATTAAGGATAAACACGCCTGATGCCCCCCTCCATTGCTTCGCCCGCCCGTGCGGAAGGCTTTTCGCCGCGCTTCAATGCCGACGGGTTGATCCCGGCCATCGCCCAGGATGCCCGCAGCGGGGACGTGCTGATGATGGCCTGGATGAATGCCGAATCCTTGCGCCTGACGCTGGAAACCGGCTGGGCCGTGTATTGGTCTCGTTCGCGCCAAGCCCTGTGGCGCAAGGGCGAAAGCTCTGGCCACACCCAGCGCGTGCTTGAGATCCGCACGGATTGCGATTCTGATTGCCTCTTGCTGCGGATCGAGCAGATCGGCCCCGCTTGCCATACGGGCGCGCCCAATTGCTTTTTCCGCCGTGTGCATGCCGATGGCCGTCTCACGGATTTGGATGCGTGAGGGGCGCGCAAGATCCCGTACCGCCTTGGGCCGAGGACATGCTGCGCGAGCACGTCTTGCCCATCGATCACGAGCCCGAACGCGTGGATGCGGCCTTGGCGCGCGCCTGGCCGGATCTTTCGCGTTCCCGTTTGCAGGGCTTGATCGGGCAGGGCCGGTTGAGCCTGGATGGCCTGCCCGTTGCGCTGGCCAGCACCAAGGCGAGGCCCGGCGGCGTCTATCGCTTGCGCCTGGCCCCGCCGGCTCCGGCCCAGCCGCTTCCCGAGGCCATCCCCCTCGATATCGCCTATGAGGACGCACATCTGATCGTGGTCAACAAGCCCGCCGGCATGGCGGCGCATCCGGCCGCGGGCTCCCTCACCGGCACGCTGGTGCATGCACTGCTGCATCATTGCGGCAAAAGCCTGTCCGGCATCAATGGCGTGGCCCGCCCCGGCATCGTGCATCGCATCGACAAGGACACGACCGGCCTCATCGTTGCGGCCAAGACCGATGCCGCGCATGCGGGCCTTGCCAAACTCTTTGCCGCGCATGACATCGATCGGGTCTATTACGCCATCACCCGCAATGCCCCGGCCGAGCGCGACGGCGAGATTTCAGGCCGGCTGGCCCGCTCTCCCGATGATCGGCGCAAGCAAATCGTCCTGCGCGACAGCGAAAGCCAAGCGGGCCGCTTTGCGTTGACGCGCTATTGGACGATCGAGCGCTTTGGCAAATTGCGCGGCGCACCAGCGGGAAAAGCAGCCGCGGCGCTGATCGAATGCCGGCTGGAAACCGGGCGCACCCACCAGATCCGCGCGCATCTTGCCCATTTGGGCGCGCCGCTGATCGGCGACGCGCTGTATGGCAAGGATCGCACCTTGAAGGCTCACGGATCGGGCCCGGCTTTCGATGCGGCGCTGAGCGTGGCCTCCACCTTCTCGCGCCAGGCCTTGCACGCCGGGGTGCTGGGATTTCGCCACCCGGTGACGGGTGAGGTTTTACGCTTTAGTGCTCCGCTTGCGCAGGATATGGAAATCCTATTGCGTGCGCTGCGCGCGTTATGACCGTTCACAGCGCGCGGCACGCATCGGGGAGACCAGCTTGCGAATCGTGATGACGGGGGCAACGAGTGGGATCGGCCGTGTGGCCTGTGAGGCGCTGCTCACGGCCGGCCATGAGCTGCTCATCGGCGCGCGCAATCCTGCGGCTGGTGCCGCTCTTCAGGCGCGCGGTGCGCGCGTGGAAAAGCTCGATCTCGCCAGCCTCGCTTCAACCCGCGCCTTCGCGGAAGAAATTGCCCGCTTCGCCCCGATCGACGTGCTGATCCTCAATGCGGGGATCCAAATGGTCCGCCCCGGGCGCTCCGAGGACGGCTTTGATCTCACCTTCGCCACCAATCATCTCGCCCATTATCTGCTGGCACGCTTGGGAATCGCCTACATCGTCAGCAATGGGCGTCTCGTGCTGACCTCCAGCGGCACGCATGATCCCGCGGAAAAAACGGGCATGCCGCCGCCGCGCCATGCCGATGCACGGCTGCTGGCTTTTCCCGAGGAGGATCGCGGCCTCGATGCCGATCCGGGCACAGCCGGCCGGCGCGCCTATTCCACCTCAAAGCTCGCCAATCTGATGACGGCGCGGGAATTGGCCGTGCGGCTCAAGGGCAATCGCCCGGATCTGGCCATCGCCGCTTTCGATCCGGGCTTCACGCCCGGCACCGGCCTGGCGCGCGGCTATCCTGGTATTATTCCCTTTGCTTTCAAGGCGATTTTGCCGGTGTTGAGCCTGATGGGCGGGCGCGTTTCCACCCCTGGGGTTTCCGGCAAATTGCTGGCCGGCTTGGCCGTTTCGCCGGCCTATGCCCAGGCACGCGGCGCGTATTTCGCGGTGCGATCGGGCCGGCTGATTGAAACGGCACCCTCAAAACTGGCACAACATGGCGAGGCATGCGCCGCTTTGTGGGACGAAAGCGCCAAGATGGTCGGCCTCTCGGCCTGAGGCCGGCCGCCGCCGCTTCGCCAAACTCCTGTTTATCAATGAAATTTTGAGCGTGCACCCCCCTGCGCGTGGCGGGTTTTCGCCAGGCTCAAAAACGCGCTTGCGTGTATGACAGAACGATGACAAATTGTGTGACGGTTACGTGACAAAATCCGTCACACGCTGCCGTTGGTTCTGTTGAATGAAATATTACGGAGTAATTACATGAAGTATGGAGTGTCGGCATTTGCCGTGATCCTTGCCGGTGTGCTTGGCACAAGCAGCCCGTGCTTGGCCAAGGATCAGAAAATCGTTGTGCGCGCCATGGATTGGGATGATCCGGCGCAAGTCTCCGCACTTTATCAAAAGCTTGATCGCACCGCGCGGGCGATGTGTTCCAGTACGGGCGCGCCGCGCCGGGAAATGCTGCGCTGCGTGGAGCAAGCCCTTGAGGACGCCATCGCCGAGAGCGGGCATCCGCAATTGGCCGCCTTGCATGGGGCCCGCCATCCGGCTTCATCTCAAAACATCGCGTTCATCGCTATACAATAAACGCTCGCCGCCCAGTTTTCTGGCATTTGCAACTGAGGCGAAGGCGGTGCATGTTCCGCCCCGATGCAAAAAGCGGGGCGGCCATGCGGCAAACAATATTTGGCATTTTCGTTGGGGTTACGCTGATGGCGGCGGCGGGCAACGCGCCGGCCCAGCAGGCCGAGGCCCCGGGCCAGGCCCTGACGATCGAGCGCATCTGGGGCGATCCGGCCCTTTCGGGCCCCGCGCCGCGCGCTTTGCGCTTCGCGCCCGATGGCAAATCCGTCACCTTCCTGCGGCCAAAGGACGATAACGCCAATGTGCTGGATCTGTGGGCCGCCGATTTGGCCAGCGGGGCCAGCAAGCGGCTCGTGGATGGGGCCAAGCTGGGCGGCGATTCCGCCATCCTCTCCGAGGAGGAAAAGGCCAGGCGCGAACGACGGCGTATTTTCGATGCCGGGGTCATCGAATACAGCTGGGATGGCGCGGGAACGGCCATTTTGACGCCGGTCGGCGGGGATCTTTACCTCACCCGCTATCCCAGTGGGCAAACCACCCGCCTCACCCAGACCGAGGGCGATGAAATCGATGCCAAGCTGAGCCCGCGCGGCCATTTCGCCTCCTATACCCGGGGCCAGAATCTGTACCTTGCGCAAACGCGCGATGGGCAGGAAATCGCCATCACCAAGGATGGGGCGGGCACGCTCAGCTATGGCGTGGCCGAATTCATCGCCCAAGAAGAGCTGGATCGTTTCACCGGGACGTTCTGGTCCCCCACCGAGGCGTATCTGGCCTATGCCCGCGTGGACGAAAGCGGCGTGCCGCTGATCACCCGCGCCGATATCGGGGCCGATGGCCGCACCAATACGGTCAGCCAACGCTATCCGGCCACGGGGGATGCCAACGCGATCGTCGATTTGTTCGTGCTCGATGTGGCCAGCAAGGCCAGCGTCCGTGTCGATCTGGGCACCAATCCCGATTATTATCTGGCCCGCGTCAATTGGGCCAAGGATGGCAAGGCCCTTTATGTCCAGCGCCTGGCGCGCGATCAAAAACGCCTCGATATCCTGAAAGTGGATCCCGCCACCGGCGCGTCCCAGGTTTTGCTCAGCGAAACCGATGCCGATTGGATCAATCTCACCAATGATTTCACGCCGCTTGCCAATGGCGGCTTTTTGTGGACGAGCGAGCGCAGCGGCTTTGCCCACATCTATCGCTATGGGGCCGATGGGCGGCTGGTGCGGCTCAACCCGGCGCTGGCCGAAGAGCTCGGGCTCGATCCCGC
>CAZAGL010000038.1:0-13037 GCA_964484435.1 uncultured Caulobacteraceae bacterium | reverse complement strand
GATCAGGCGGATATATTCGGGCACGGGCGTGTGCGCCGGGCACGCCCATTGGCAATCCACGACCTTGTGGAAATAATCCGGATTGCCGATATCGGTGGCTTGCATCGCCGCTGATCTCCCCGTCGCCCGCACACAGCCCGCGCGCGCTGTTTTATGTCCGGCTATCTGAGCGGGGAGAAAGCGGCTTGTCCAGCCGCCCATTGAAAAGCGCGGCTGGAATCGCGATCATGGGGTGTGAGTGGAATCGCTTGGCCGCTTCTGGCCAATTTGAGTGAATGCTGCGGGCATGCAAAGACCAGCGGGTGATCTGACCATGGCCGATATCGCGCGCATGGCTGGGGTTTCGGAATCCACCGTATCGCGCGCTTTGGCCGGATCCAGCCGGGTGGCCCCGGCCACGCGCACACGCATCGCCGAACTGGCCAGCGCGGCGCGCTATACCGTCAACGAAGGCGCGCGCAGCCTGCGTTTGGGTCGCACGCGCACCGTGGAAGTGCTTATCCCGATCGAGCCGGACAATCCCCAATCCATTTCCGATCCGTTCTTTCTGGATCTGCTGGGGGCCATCGCCGATGCCCTGACGGCGCGCGGCTATGATCTGCTTTTGTCTAAATCGCCGCCTTGGGGCACTTCCGCGCGGGGCAATTCCCTGGTTTCGGGGCGGGCTGATGGCCTGATCATCATCGGTCAGGGCCAGCGTTTGCGTGAATTGCGCGATCTGACGCGCGCGCATCCGCAGATCGTGGTTTGGGGGGCGCATCTTGCCAATGAGGAATACACAATCATCGGCGGCGATAATCGCGAGGGCGGGCGCTTGGCCTGCGCGCATCTCATCGGCCTGGGGCGCCGGCGCATCGCCTTTTTGGGCGATCCGTCCTTGCCGGAAATCGCCCAGCGCCATCAGGGCTATCGCGAGGCGCTGTTGGCGGCCGGCCTCGAAGGCGATCCGGCCTTGGTCGCGCCCGCCAAGTTTGATCGCGCGGGTGCCTTCGTGGCGGCGCAGGCCTTGATCGCCCGCGCCCCCGATCTGGACGGCGTGGTGGCGGCCAGCGATGTCATCGCCATGAGCGTGATCAGCGCGCTGGCGCAGGCAGGCAAGCGCGTGCCGGCCGATGTCGGCGTGGTGGGCTATGACGATATTTTCAGCGCCGCTTGGTTCAACCCGGCTTTGACCACGGTCAGTCAATCCATCCATCGCGGTGGCGAGGCCTTGGTTGAGGCCTTGTTCGCGCGCCTTGCGGGGCAGCCGGCGGCCAGGGTGATGCTGCCCGCGCAGCTCCTTGTGCGCGCCAGTTGCGGCGCGCAAATCCTCACCAAAACGAGAAAAGGATCGCGGCGGTCAAACCCATGAGGCCGATGGCCTGGATGCGATAATCCTTCCACCAGGCCCCAGTGATCAGGGCGCTTTCTTCGCGATACAGCTTGGGGCTCCAGAGGAAGGCCTCGATCTGCTCGGCCGGGGCTGGGGAAGTGGCCAGGCTGACAAGGATCAGCACGATCGAGGAAAACACGAACAGAATGGGGCCGATATAGAGGAAATGCAGATGCAGCCCGATGGCCGCATTGAGGGCTTGCAGGCCGGCATTGTCGGGCGCAGCGGCCGCCAGCCCCGGCAAAATGGCGTTGAGGCCCATCATCACGCCCCCGCCGATAAAGCCCAAGGTCAAGGCCCAAAACGCCCCGGCCGCATTGGCACGCCGCCAGAAACTGCCCAGCAGAAACAGCGCCACCACGGGCCCGACCGTGTAAGAGAGGATTTGCTGGAGGTATTTGAACAGCGATTCAAAGCGCCCGATCTGCGGAGCCCACAGCACCGCCAAAATCATGAACACGAAGGTGGCGATGCGCCCGATGCGCGTGAGCTGCTTGTCATCCAATTGGGGCCGCGAGGGACGCACAAAATCCATGGTGATCAGCGTCGAAGCGGAATTGAGCGTGGAGGCGATGGACGACATCAGCGCCGCGATGAAGCCCGCCAAAGCCAGGCCCAATATGCCGGAAGGCAACAGATCGAACATGAGGGCCGGAAACACCAGATCGGGCCGATCGAGCTTGGGATAAAGCAGGATGGCCATTGTGCCCGGCAGGACCATGATGAACAAAACGGGCAGCTTGAGCAGGCCCGCCAGCACCGCGCCGCCGCGGGCATGGGCAAGGCTTTTCGCCGTCAGCATGCGCTGGGCCATGAATTGATTGGTGCACCAGAAATAAAAACCCAGCAGCGGCACGCCGGTGATGAGGCCCAGCCAGGGCACGCCCGGATCGTTCAGCGGGCGAATGAGGCTGAGCTTTTCCGGCGGCGTGCTGGCCAACACCGTTGCCCAGCCGCCATCGATCTTGTTCAGCGCGAAAATGGTGATCAGCGCCGATCCCAAAAGCAGAATGAAGGCCTGAACCACTTCGGTGATCATCACCGCCGATAGCCCGCCCAAAATCGTGTAAATCCCGGTGAGAATGGCCAAGACTGCAATCAATTGCCAGCTTTCCACCTGCGGAAAAACGAATTCCAGCAACAAGGAGCCGGCATAGAGGCTGGCCGCGGTATCGACCACAATGTTCAAAAACAGCGTCAGCATGGCGAACATGCTGCGCGCGCGCCGATCAAAGCGCCGCTCCAGATATTCGGGCATGGTATAAACTTGGCTGTGCAGCACCATGGGCAAAATGAAGACGCTGAAGAAAACCAGCACGACGCCGGCCATCCACTCATAATTATAAACCGAAATGCCGGTGGAATAGGCATCCCCCGCCAGGCCCACCATGGTGGTGCTGGAGATATTGGAAGCGAACAAGGCAAAGCCGATCATGAACCAGTTCATGTTGCGCCCGGCCAAAAAGTAGTCATTCGCGCCTTTGGTGTTGCGCGAAGCCGCGACACCAAGAACGATCATCATCACCGCGTAAAGCGCGAGAATCCAGATATCCAATTGGCTCAAATGTGGCTGCGGCATGCTTTCCCCCTATGCGCGCCGCTTTTTGGCGCTTATGCTGTCTTTTCCTTTACGCCGTGATTGGGCATCACGGGCATTTTTACTTGGCGAAGCATGAAGCCAGATCCGCTTGTGTGGCTTATCGGCAACGCCCGCAAGCGCAGTATAGCTGTTCGCTCCCCAATCGCAAGAAGTCTGTTGCAATCGATTGGCAGAGGCGATCTGATGCGAAGGTCAATGTATGCGGGCACAGCGGCAGCAAGCCGCGGCCTTCGCCTGGGAGGGAAATATGCGTGCTCAATTCACCAAGAATGCTTGGCTGTGCTCAACAGCGATCGCACTCGCCTTGGCTCTGGGCGTCGTGCCCGTTTCTGCCCAGCAAGCCGGCGATCCCGCGCAGGCCGAGGTCGCCGCGCCAGAAGCCGCCGATGATCTCGGGCTCGATGAAATCGTTGTCACAGCCGTGGCTGGCGGCTCTTCCAAGTTTCGCTCCAGCGTTTCGGTGAGTGATCTCAGCCTGCAGGAATTGGAAAATTTTGCGCCGCGCTCCACCGCCGAATTGTTCCGCAACATTCCGGGCATCCGTTCGGAATCCTCCGGCGGCGACAACAATGCCAATATCCAGGTGCGCGGCCTGCCGGTGACCACGGGCGGTGCCAAATTCGTGCAATTGCAGGAAGATGGGCTCCCCGTTCTGTCCTTTGGCGACATCACCTTCGGCAATGCCGATAATTATCTGCGCGCCGATTACAATATCTCCCGGGTCGAGGCCATCCGCGGCGGTTCGGCCTCGACATTTGCCTCCAACGCGCCGGGCGCTGTCATCAATTTCATCTCCCGCACGGGTGAGCAGGAAGGCGGCGATATCGCCGTCACGCGCGGCGTGGATTTCGATACCACCCGCGTGGATTTCGCTTATGGCGCGCCGATCAGCGAGACATTGTTCTATCATGTCGGCGGCTTTTACCGCGTGGGCGAGGGCGCGCGCGAGACGGGCTACAATTCCGAGAATGGTGGCCAGATCAAAGCCAATATCACCAAAGTGTTTGATCAGGGCTATCTGCGCGTCTATTTCAAGCATCTCAATGATCGGGCTATCCCGTATCTGCCGGCCCCGGTGAATCTCTCCAGCGGACGGGCCCGCCCCATTCCGGGCTTCGATTTCCGGAATCAAACGCTATCCACCGGCAATCTTTCCACCAATACGCGCATCGATAGCGGCCAGCTAAACACCACCTCCATCCGCGATGGGGTGCGCACGATTTCCACCTCGATCGGCGCGGAGGGGGAATTCAACTTGCCGGGCGATTGGAAAATCAGCGACAAGGTGCGCTATTCGGATAATCGCGGTGGCTTTGTCGGCACCTTCACGGGCGGCGTGCTCAATGCCGCGACGACGGCGGCGGCTTTTGGCGGCACGTCCTTGCGCTATGCCAACGGCCCCAATGCCGGCCAGACGCTGACCAATCTGGCCAATCTGAACGGCAATGGCCTCATCATCGATAACTTGCTGTTTGATGTGGATGTCAAAGATCTCAGTCAGTTCGTCAACGATCTCAAGCTCACCAAAAGCCTGCAATTTGCCGGCGGGGAAGTGGAGCTGGCGGCCGGCTATTACAAATCCGTGCAGCAGGTCGAGACGGTCTGGTCCTTCAACTTCTATCTGCAGGATGCCTTGGGCTCCAACGCCGCTTTGATCGATGTGATCGGGGCCGATGGGCGCCCGCGCAGCGTCAATGGCGTGCGCGCCTTTGGGATTTTCGATCCCGTATTCGATCTCAGCTTCGATCGCGATGCGCTTTATGGCTCGGTGGGCTGGACGGGCGACAAACTCTCCCTCGATGGCAGCTTCCGCTATGAGGATCTGGTGGGGCAGGGCTCCAGCAATCTGGGCGCGCCGGCCGGCTCGCCGCTCGGCGGCTTCACATCGCGCAATATCGATGTGAACGGCGATGGCGTGATCAGCCCGGCCGAAACCGGCATCGGTGTCGTGGATCGCACCGATTTGTTCGCCATCAATTACAATGTCGATTACTTTTCCTATTCCTTCGGGGCCAATTATGTTCTCACCCCGGAACTGGCCGTCTTTGGCCGGTATAGCCGCGGCGGCGTGGGCAATGGCGATCGCCTGGTTCTGGGCGGCACCGGCTTTAACGCCAATGGCGGCCTGATCGATGACGGCATCGGCATCGATATCGTGCGCCAGGCTGAAGTGGGCCTCAAATATCGCGAGGGGGAAGGCTTCATTCCCGGCCGGTTCAGCGCCTTCTTGACGGGCTTTTACGCCAATGCCGAAGAAAGCAATTTCGAGATCACCTCGGGGCGCGCCTTTGATCGCACCGTGCGCGGCCTCGGCTTCGAGCTGGAAGGAGCCTATCGCCTGGGCGGCTTCAATCTCGCCACGGGATTGACCTATACCAATTCGCAAATCCGCCGCGATGTCATCAATCCCGCCAATCTTGGCAATCGCCCGCGCCGCCAGGCCGCGGTGATCTATCAGATCACGCCGTCTTACGAAATCTTGGGCCATGTGTTCGGGGCCAATATCGTGGGCACCACATCTTCTTTCGCCCAGGATAACAATGTGCTGAAACTGCCGGGGTTTGCCCAGGTCAATCTGTTCGCCAATTTCCGCATCACCGATGGACTGACATTCGCCGTCAATTCCAACAATGTCACCAATGCATTCGGCCTGACGGAAGCCGAAGAGGGCGTGCTGCCCGCCAACGGTATCGTGCGGGGACGCCCCATCAATGGCCGAACCACGTCGGTCGCGCTGCGCTATTCGTTCTAAAGCATCGTCAGCAAAATCCGAGCCGGATTTCGTTGGGTTCGATGGGCTAAGCGGTGCGTGACGCAATTGATGGGATAAGCGGGCTTTGCCTCGTTTATCCCATCTTTTGGTGAAGGTGATCCATGGCAAGCGAGGAAGTGGGGGCTTTTCCCGACGGGCCGTTTCAGCAGCGGGTCGCGCAATTTGGCCCCGATCTGCGCCGCGCTTTGCACATGCTCTATGGCGCGCGCAGCGATTTCGACGTCATCGCCGCCCGGCTGATGCGCATTGCACAAACCGCTTATGGCGAACGCCCCCATGCCTTGCGCGCGTTGGATCGCGCCCGGGCTGGGGATCCAGATTGGTTTTTGGCACCCGATCGCATCGGCTATTCCTGCTATGTCGATCGCTTTGCTGGCGATCTGCGCGGGATCGGCGAGCGCGTGCCGTATTTGCAGGAATTGGGCATCACCTATCTGCATCTGCTGCCGTTTCTGAAAATGCGCGCCGGGGCCAATGATGGCGGCTTTGCCGTTTCCAGTTATCGCGAAGTAGAACCGGCGCTGGGCAATATGGCCGATCTTGCGCGGCTGGCCGGGCAATTGCGCGCGGCCGGCATCAGTTTGTGCGCGGACTTGCTGTGCAATCACACCTCCGATGATCACGAATGGGCGCTGCGTGCCAAAGCCGGGGAGGCGGCCTATCGCGCCTATTACCTGACCTTCGAAAGCGAAGAAGAAATCAAGGTTTTCGAGCCGCATCTCAAACAAGTGTTTGCCGCCAGCGCGCCCGGCAATTTCACCTATTGCCCGCAAATGCAGCGCTGGGTGTGGACGACATTCTATCCCTATCAATGGGATCTCAATTATGCCAATCCGGCGGTGCTGCAGGAAATGGCCCAGGCCATGCTGCATCTGGCCAATCAGGGCGTGGAGGTTTTCCGGCTCGATTCGGCGCCCTTCTTGTGGAAGCAAAAGGGCAGCGATTGCCAAAACCTGCCGCAAGCGCATGCGATCATCCAGGTTTTGCGCGCGCTGGCTGCGATTGCCGCGCCCGGTGTGCTCTTGAAGGCCGAGGCCATCGTGCCTGCGGCGCAATTGTTGGATTATCTGGGCGTCGGGCCATCGGCGGGCAAAGAATGCCATCTCGCCTACAATACGACCTTGATGACGCTGCAATGGGCGGCGCTGGCGCGCGGTAATGCTGAATTGCTGGCCGAGGGGCTGGCTGCCATGCCGCGCCCACCCGAACACACCGGCTGGCTTTCATATGTGCGTTGCCATGACGATATCGGCTGGGGGGTGCTGCGCGAAGGCAAAGCCGGCAAGCCGCGCGATTGGGCGGCCCTGCGCACCTTTCTCAGTCAATTCTATGCCGGGGAAAGCGAAAATTCGTTCGCCAGCGGCGCGGCTTTTCAGGTGACGCAGGCCCAAGCCGTGCACGGCACTTCCGGCAGCCTGGCTTCGTTGTGTGGGCTTGAGCGCGCGCTGAACAATGCCGATCGCGGCGAAATCGATCTCGCCTTGCGCCGCGTTCTGCTGATGACGGCCGTGTCCATGGCCTTTGGGGGCATTGCCCTGATCAATATGGGCGATGAGTTGGGCCAGTTGAACCATGCCGAATTCGCGCGCGCGCCGCGCTTTGACGGCGATGGCCGTTGGCTGCATCGTGGGCCGATGGATTGGAACTTGGCCGCGCAGCGTTATCAGCCGGGATCGGTGGTGGGGCAGGTGTTTTCCGGCTTCCAGGCGATGGCCAGGGCCCGCGCCGGTTTGCCCTTGGCCAATGCTCCCGCGCGCGTCGAGGCGGGGCCGCCCTGCGTGCTGCGCCTGACGCATGCCCAAAACGACCGGCAATTCCTGCTTCTCGCCAATTTTTCGGATCACCGCGTGCAGGCGGCCTTGCCGGCCGGTGTTTGGCGCGATGCCTTGAGCCAGGAAAATGGCCTGCATGGCGACATCAGCCTGGATGGCTATGCGGCGCGCTGGCTGCTGCAAGGATCTGGGCCGTGAGCGCGGTGCCGGTTTATTTCGGCCTGGAGGCAGGCGGGACCAAATGCATTTGCCTGGTTGCGACCGGTCCGGACGGCATTTTGGCGCAGGCCAGCTTGCCCACCACCAGCCCGGCACAAACGCTTGGCGCGGCGCGCGCTTTTTTCAACGAAGCGGGCGCGTGGGCGCGCCCGGCCGGCTGCGGCATTGCCGCGTTCGGGCCCATCCAGTTGGATCGCCAGGCCCCCGATTATGGGCGCATTGCCAAAACGCCAAAGCCGGGCTGGGAAGGCGCGGATCTGCGCGAGGCATTTGCCGGCTTGGATGCGCCGCTTGCGATCGATACCGATGTCAATGGCGCGGCCTTGGCCGAATGGAAATGGGGCGCTGGCCAAAACCTGCGCAGCCTGGCTTATGCCACGATCGGCACGGGCATTGGCGTGGGCGTGCTGCGCGATGGCCGATCCGTGCATGGGGCCTGGCATTTCGAGATGGGCCATTTGCGCCCGCGCCGCGCGCCGGGCGATGCTTTTGCGGGCGTTTGCCCTTTTCACGGCGATTGCTTGGAAGGGCTGGCCAGCGGCCCGGCCATAAAGGCGCGCTGGGGCGCGCCGCTCACGGATCTGGCCGCCGATCACCCCGCTTTTGCTTTGCAGGCGGACTATCTTGGCCAGCTATGCGCCAGCTTGGCCTTTGCCCATGCGCCAGAGCGCATCGTGCTGGGCGGCGGCGTAATGCACACTTCCGGCCTGGCGGAGCAGGTGGCCGCCAGCACGCAGGCCCTGATGGGTGGCTATGCCTCGTGGCCGGCCGCGCGCGATGAACTGGGCTTTGTCCAGCGCCCGGCTCTGGGGGATCTGGCCGGGCCCATGGGGGCAATCGCCCTGGCCATGCGCGCTGGCGCGGGTTAGGCGCTTTTCAGTTCGTGGAAGAGCCGCGCCTCGGGCGGCAGGCCGCGGCCCGGCAAGGTGCGAACGCCCTGGCAAAACTGCTCGGCATGGATGAGGAAGCGCAGCACCTCGCGGGCCGGCATGCTGCGCAACAGCACTGGCGGCTCCATCGGCACGAAGGCCATCGACCAATCGGGAAAGGCCCGGCCTTTGACCTCGGCACCCAGGATTTGCTGCACATCGCTGTGGCGCTTATCCATTTTGATGCGGGAATACAGATCCACAACCCGGCCCTCTTCGCCTTCCAGCGACTGGATGAAGGCCTGCAGGCTATAGGCCAAAACACCCGTCAAATGCTGGTGGCTGTTATGGCGCAGGCATTGCGCACGGATATCATGCACCAGATCGGCCAGGCCATCTTCATCCAGCCCAGACGGGGGGCTGGAAACATAGATCAGGCGGAACATCCCCATTTGCCTCTCCTTGGCCCCGTGCACGCTACAACCTCAAGCAGCAAGGGCTGAGTTGATTGCTATTGCGTTAAACCGGTGGCGCGGCAAAGGCGGCGATCGGGGCAAACTGCTGGGGGGTCGCTTCAGCCCGGCGGCATTTTCTCCTTCAAAAACCGATCGATCTCGACAAGGAATTGCGTGCGCCCGTCCCAGGTTGAAAACCAGTGATCATCGCCTTTCAGCACGACAACCTGCACGTCCTTGTTGGCCGCCTTCAGCTTATCGATCATGGCTTTGGGCTGTTCGGCGGGCACCACGCTGTCTTCGGTGGAATAGACGACCAGAACGGGGGTCTTGACCGCCTGTGCCAGATTCACCGGTGAGGCGGCATGCAGTTTTTCCCGCTCGCTGGCCGGATCGCCCATGGAACGGCGCCACCAATCATAGGCGGCACCGTTTGCTCCGGCCGCGACCTTGGTGCGTTGCAGCATCAATTCCAGATCGGCCACGCCATTGACGCTGACGGCGCAGGCATAGCGATCGGGCGTGAGCGTAATGCCGGCGAAGGCGGCATAGCCGCCATAGCTGGCCCCCATGATGCATACCCTGGCCGGATCGACATAGCCGGCCTTGATCAAAGCGGCCACGCCGTCTTCGACATCGGTCTGCATCAGGCCACCCCATTGGCCCATGCCGGCCTCCTGCCATTTCTCGCCAAAGCCCGATGAGCCACGGAAATTGGGCTGCAAGACCAGATAGCCGCGTGAGGCCAGGAATTGGGCCCAGAAATCATAATCCCAAACGTCGCGGCTGTGTGGGCCGCCGTGCACGAGCAGGACCATCGGCAGGTTTTTGGCCTCGCGGCCATTGGGAATGGTCAAATAGCCGGGAATGCGCACACCATCGCGGGCTTTGTATTTGATCGATTGAACGGGCGAGACGGCCTCTTTGGGCAGGTTCGGATAATCTTCCTCAATCTGCTTGATCATGTGTTTGGCCGGCTCGAACAGATAATAGGCCCCGGCCGAAAGGCCGCTTGCGCGGCCATAAATGATGATGCGCGATCGATCCAAGGACCAATCGATCAGCCGCGCCTCGCCATCGGCGAAGAAATCCTGGATCGCGGCATAATGCTCAGCCAGAACGGGATCGAAAAAATGCTGGCGCGTCGTGACTTCATCAATATAGCGCGCGCCGACAATCCGGTGCGAATGCGGATCCTCGATCACGGTATCGACATCAAATTGCGGAACTTCGAAGAACACGTCCTTCTTCCCGGTGGCGAGATCGACGGCGATCAGCCGATCCGTATCGGAATCGAATTCTTCGTCATGATAGGCATTATTGGTGATCAGCCTTCCATCCTCCGCCAGCCCGAACAAAGCGGGGCCAGAGCCGATCGTCGATGTGCCTTGCGCGATGCGTGTGCGCTTTTCGCCTTGATGAGAGAACAGGGCCCAAGTATTGGCCTTTTCGTTGAGGGCATCGACGCTGGCGACGATCTCCCCCTTGGCATTCATCAGGATATTGATGGTTTTCGCCGAGGCCGTCTGCGCCAAAACGCCCTTGCCGGTGCGCAGATTGACCCGGAACACGCCCAGCTTGCCGCCCTGATCGGGGCTGGTGATGGAAATCATCCGGCCATAGCCGGGATCGCCTTCGATGGGCGCGAAAACCGAGCTGAGATTGGTATCGGCCCAGCTATCGGGATCTTCATCCATCAGCATGACTTGCTTTTTGGTGGCGAGATCGGCCGTGCCGATGCGGAAATATTCGAGCTTGCGATTGGGCCCGGTGAAATAATAGCCCGCCGGGGCCGCGCGGCTGGACGAGAGCGTGACACTGACCGTATAGCTGGCGAGCGTGTCATCGACCCAATCGACCTTGCGCAGCACTTGTTCTTCGCGCGTGCGGGCCCCGTGCACCATTTTGCCCGATTGCAGATCCACGATGGCAATGGCCGAGAATTCGGGGGTGTTCAGCGCCTGGGCAATCTTGGTGCCATAGGGCGAAATGGCCATGACGGACACCCTCGGCAGGCGGCCGAATTCTTCCACGGGGATTGGCTTGGCAATGGCGGATTGGCCAAAGGCCGGGCAAGTGGCCATCCAGCCGATCAGCATTGCGGGAAGGAGAGATCGAAACAGTGTTCGCAGCATGGATGGCCTCGCGAAGGGTTCGACTTCGGCGAGGGCAGTTCAACACGGCCAGGCGCATATCGTCAATGTGGGTGCCTGCGTTAGACACGGTGCCGCATTCGGGTTCATGGGGGTTTCCCGGTTCGGCGCAGCCGCAGCCGGGGATCGAGGGGCGTGGGGTGATGGGCTTGTAAAAAGTCCGGATCCTTGGCTCGGCCCATCGGGCCGTCCAAGGAGGGCGGAGGGGATAGAGCCATTGAAAAACTGTGCGCCATCCCGTTTCGCCGTTTTCGCTTGGCTTCCAGCCAAGCCAGCTTTTCGAAGCGCTCGAGCCCGTCTTGGCAGGCCAAAAGCCGGTGGAGCAAGGCGGCCGGGTGCTGGGGTTTGCGCGTTTCAGGCGCCGAAGCCGGCGGCTGGATGGCCCAGCGGCTAAGCTGGGGGCTGAGGCGAAAGCGCGCGACATAGGGCGGGCCGAACGGATCGGCCGGCAGCAAAATCCCGCTTGGCAGGCCCCGCCGCCGCGCCGGCGTCATGGGCGGGGGAATGATCGCATTGGCCCGCTGGGTGATGGCCAGGCGCAGCAAAGCCTCGGTCAGCCGCAGCTTCCAGCGCAATTCGGTCTGCAACGGCCTATCTTTGAGCAGGCGGCGAAAGGCGCGCGGGCTCATGATCATCGCCCAGATCTGCGCCAGCCAGCCGCGCGCCGCGGCCAGCCGGCTCTCGGAGCATTGCAAAATCTCGGCGAAACGGCGCATCCAGGACATGGGCCCATTATGGAAGCGCTTTTTTCCAGGGCGGATAGGTTTCGCGTCATCCCCCTCGCGCGCGAGGATTTTGGCACCCCTGTTGGAAAGGTTTGGCCCCTCAGCGCAGTTGCAGGCACCAGAGCCGCAAAGGCCAGACCCCCGGCTGATAGCCATAGCCGCAGCTGGCAAAGCCAAGCCGCAAGAGCAGCCTTTGTGACGGCGCATTGTGCAAAGCGGTTTGCGCGGTGAGGGTGTGGATGCGCCCATCCTCGCGGCTGCGCGCCAGCATCAACGCGATGGCCGCGCGCCCGATGCCGCGCCCTCGGCGGCTGGCGGCGATGCCATAGCCGATCTCGATCTCGCCGGTTTCACGCGGCGCCATTTTGTAGCTGCACAGCCCCGCCACTTCCTGATCCAGCAGGATCAGCCACGCGCCGGGATTATCGCCATCGCGCACCCTGGTATTGAGGGCGCGCAGGGCGGTGAGCGTGCGGGGCGTTTCCAGCCCGCCTGGGGCCAATGTAAGACCGCGCCGGCTCGGCGTGCGCCCATTGGCGAGCAGCCACAGGAAATCGGAATCCTCGGCGGGTGCGATCCGGACGCGATCGGGATCTACCGGCTCGGGCCGCGCCGAGCCGGCATTCGGAGCCGCCGGGCCCGGCCTGGCAAACCAATAGCGAAAGGGCCAAAGACTTGCCATGAACGAGGCTGGCCGCTCTGATCAGGTGTTCATGCTGGTGAAGAATTCTTCGTTTGTTTTGGTGGAGCGCAGCTTGTCAATGAGAAACTCGATCGCATCGGTCGTGCCCATTGGCGAAAGGATGCGCCGCAGCACATACATCTTCTGCAAATGCTCGCGCGGGGTGATCAACTCTTCCTTGCGGGTGCCGGATTTGAGAATGTCCATGGCCGGGAACACGCGCTTATCGGCCACTTTGCGATCGAGCACGATTTCACTATTGCCCGTACCTTTGAATTCTTCAAAGATTACTTCGTCCATGCGCGAGCCGGTATCGATCAAGGCGGTGGAGATGATCGTCAGGCTGCCGCCTTCTTCGATATTGCGGGCCGCCCCGAAAAAGCGCTTGGGCCGCTGCAGGGCATTGGCATCGACGCC
>CAZAGL010000037.1:9172-13062 GCA_964484435.1 uncultured Caulobacteraceae bacterium | reverse complement strand
GAGGCCTTCAGCAGGCTGGAGGATAGCCGATCCAGCTCGGTTTCGACGACGATATCGCCGAAATCATACTGGATGCCCTCATCGATGGTGAAGGTGACGAAGAAATCCTTCTGATCGGGCGTAAGCTCGGCCACGCCCGAAATCACCCGGAAATCGGCATAGCCCCGATTGGTATACCATTGGCGCAGCAATTCGCGGTCATAATCCAGGCGATCGGGATCGTAATTGTCATTCGAGGTAAGGAATTTCCACCATTTGGATTGCTCCGTCACCACGGCTTTGCGCAATTCGGTGTCCGAGAAGGCGCTGTTGCCGATGAAATTGATGCTTTTGACGCCGGTTGTCGGCCCCTCGCTGACGGTGAAGATCAGATCCACCCGGTTTTGTTCCAGCTCGCGCACGCTGGGCGAGACGGTGGCCGCGAACCGGCCGGAGCGGCGATACAATTCGACAATGCGCTGGATATCCGATTGGGCCCGCGAGGCGGTGAACACCGATCTCGGCTTGGCTTGGATTTCCTTGGTCAAATCCTCTTCTTTCAGGGCGCGCACGCCTTCGAAGATAACGCGGTTGATGATCGGGTTTTCCACCACCTGGATGGTGAGATTGCCCGCATTGTCATTGATATCGACATCGCCGAACAAGCCGGTGGCGAACAACGTCTTGATGGCTGCATCCACGGCCTGGGGATTAAGCACATCACCGGGTTGGATGGGCACATAGGAAAGCACCGTGCTGGCTTCGACGCGCTGATTGCCCGTCACGGTAATGCGCCGCACCACCGAAGCGGCGGCTGGTTGTGCCGGAACGGGCGGAATGGCGCTTGCGGCATCTTGCGCATTGGCCCGTGCGGGCACCAGCAGCACCGCGCCAGTACTTCCGACCGTTGCCACGCAACTCACCGCGCCAAGGAGGGCCTCTCGCCAAACGCGCTTCATTTATCCCTCACCCCTTTGACGCCGGCGTGCAGCGCCGCCGTGTATTGACCATATGGCCGCAGGAACACAAGCGTTTCAAACCGCTGTCAGCCGTTCAATAAGCCGGTGCAGATCATTCCAGGTCGCCAACAGAAAAATCGATCCCACCATGAGCAAGCCCACATTATACGCTAGCGCCTGTGCCTTGGGCCCCAGCGGGCGCCCCAGCACCGCCTCGATCCCATAAAACAGCAAATGCCCCCCATCCAAAACGGGAATCGGCAACAGATTGGTTAAGCCCACCGCCACCGAAAGCGTGGCCGCCAGCAGGATCAGCGCACCAACCCAGCCGCCCGCCCGCGCGCCCGCCGATTGACCGCCCTCCGCGAGCGAGGAATTGGCCACTTGCCCGGTCACATCGGCGATGCCGATCGGGCCGGAAAGCTGATCGGCAGATCGCTTGCCCGTCCCCACATCGCCGAGATAGCCCAGAATGGCCGAAACCATGCGCCAAGTGGCCTGCGCCCCAAGGCCGATCGCTTCCAGCGGGCCGGCGCGATCAAACACCAGCTCCGAGCGCGCCGGGATGCGCTGCACCCCCAGGCGGCCGATCAGCTGTTTGGCTCCCGTTTCGTCGATCTGCTCGATGGCATCGGGGATGGCTTTGAGGCGCACTTGCACCTGATCACGCAGGATCAGCAGATCCATTTCCCGCGCCGGGCTGGCCTTTACCGCCTCTTGCAATTGCACATAGCTGGCGATCGGGCGCGCGCCGATCCCGATGACCACATCCCCCGCCTTTAGTCCGCTTTTTTCCGCGGCCGAGCCGGCGGCGATGGAATCCAGCCGCGGGGCCAGCGCGCCGACATCGGTCACATTGCGCCCGAATGCCATGAACACCACAGCCAAAACCGCAATGGTAAACAGGAAATTCGCGGCCGGCCCGGCCACCGAAACCAAGGCCCGCACGCCGACCGGCATGGCCTGCAATATGCCCTGTGCGCGCGCTTCGGCCTTGGCCTGCGGATCGGCATAGCCGGCCGTCGGCGCGGCGCTGATGGCATTCTCATCGCCCACGAATTTGACAAAGCCCCCGATGGGCCATCTGGCCAGCTTCCAGCGTACGCCGCGCCGATCCTTGATTTCCCAGAGCGATTTGCCCCAGCCAACGGAAAACGCCTCGATGGCCACATTGCACCAGCGCGCCGCCCAGAAATGCCCCATCTCGTGCACGACGACGACAACGCCGAGCACGAGCACGAAAGACACGATGGTGACGAGGAGATAGGTGATTTCCGGCAATCCCGACTTCCTTCAACCCAGGCCGCGCTGCGCGGCGATGTGTTCGGCTGCCGCCCGCGCGGCTTTATCCACCTGCATCACCTCATCGAAGGATCGGGGCGTTTTCGAGACGCCCGGCAATTTCCCTGCTGTTGCAAGTTCAAGCACCCCCTCCACGACCCGCGCGATGTCCAAAAAGCCGATGCGCCGATCGAGGAATGCCTCAACAGCTTGTTCATTGGCACCATTGAGCACGGCCGTGGCCGGGCCACCGGCCCGCAGCGCCGCGCGCGCCAGGCCTAAAGCGGGAAAGCGGGCCATATCGGGCTGTTCGAAGGTCAATTGCTGGAGGCTGCACAGATCCAGCATTTTGGCCTGGATAGGGGCCCGATCGGGCCAAGCCAGAGCATAGGAGATGGGCACGCGCATGTCTGGCGGCGAAAGCTGGGCCAAGGTGGATCCATCGCAATACGTCACCAGGCTGTGGATAATGGATTGCGGATGCACCACCACATCGATGCGATCCTCGGGCATGGCAAACAAACAGGCCGCCTCGATCAGCTCCAGGCCCTTGTTCATCAGCGTGGCGCTATCGACGGAAATCTTCGCGCCCATGGCCCATGTCGGATGGGCGCAGGCCTGTTCCGGCCCGGCCTTGGCCATGGCCTCCAGAGTCCAGGTACGGAATGGCCCGCCCGAAGCCGTCAAGGTCATGCGATCGACGCGCTCGCGCTGGTGCAAAACCTGGAAAATGGCGTTGTGCTCCGAATCGACCGGAAGCAAGCGCGCGCCGAAGCGTTTCGCCGTTTCCATCACCAATTCCCCGGCGCATACGAGGCATTCCTTGTTGGCCAAAGCCACCGTCGCGCCGCGCCGCAGCGCCGCGAGCGTGGGCTGCAAAGCCGCCGCGCCGACAATGGCCGACATCACCCAATCGCTGGGCCGGGCCGCCGCCTCCTCGACCGCGCTGGCCCCGGCCCCCACTTCGATGCCAGTATGGGCCAGGCCCTCTTTCAGCCGGGCCAATGAAGCCTCGCCCGAGGCCGCCACGAATTTGGGCCGCAGCCGCAAGGCCGCATCGATCAGGCCCTCGACATTGCGCCCTGCAGTGATCGCCTCCACCTCGATGGAATCGCCGCGAGCGCGCAATTCTTCCACCACCGCGATGGTCGAGGCCCCGATCGAGCCCGTCACGCCCAGAATGCTGATCCGCTTATTCAGTTTTACGTGCGTCATGAATTGGGTATTCCGAACAAAATCAAAGCCGGCTGCGGAAACACGGCGCAAAACAAAGCTGTAACGCACACGGCAGCCATGAGGCCATCCACGCGGTCCAGAACCCCGCCATGGCCAGGAATCAAGCGGCTGGCATCCTTGACGCCAAACCTGCGCTTAAGCGCCGATTCGAACAAATCCCCCCCCAAACCGATCGCGGCCAACAGCGCGCCGCTACCGAGCCACAGCAAAATGCCTGCGTCAAATGCCCGTGCGCAGGCCGCGCCGGCCAGAGCCCCCGCTAAAATCGCCGCACCAGCGCCCGCCCAGGTCTTGTGCGGGGAAGTGCCGGGCAGCAATTTGGGGCCGCCAAGCATTCTGCCCCCGAAATACGCCGCCGAATCCCCGCACCAGATGATCACGAGCAGCGCGATGATGGCCCGCAATCCCCAGTCTGGATCGGCCCGCAGCCACAAA
>CAZAGL010000037.1:0-9162 GCA_964484435.1 uncultured Caulobacteraceae bacterium | reverse complement strand
ATCCCACATACAACACGCCGCCGGCCGCCTCCCAGGCACCCAACCCCTTGCCCCGCAGCCCCGCACCGATCAAGGCCCAGATGCCGAGCCAGGCCATGGCCCAAATCGGCAGGATCCAACTGGTCAGCATGATCGCCCCGAGTGTGCCGATCAGGGTGCAGGCCATGGCCACGCCCATCTTGCCGGGCTGGCTCATGCGCGCCCATTCATAGCCCATGGCCAGGCCAGCAGCCCCCGCCACGCCCGCCGCCCAGGCCCCGCCAACGATTGAAGCCACCAAAGCCGCCGGGGCCAAGATCAAAGCCGAGCCGATCCGCGCCCCGAGATCATCAAAAGCCATGCCATGGCCGCGCGCGCGCTCAGGGCGTTGTGTCACGTATCACGCCGCCAAAGCGCCGATCGCGCTGCTGATATTCCTGAAACGCGCTTTCCAGGGCGGCCTGGTCGAAATCCGGCCAGAGCACGTCCAGAAATACCAATTCGGCATAGGCCGCCTGCCAAAGCAGAAAATTGGAAATGCGCTGCTCGCCGCTGGTGCGGATCACCAGATCGGGGCTGGGAAGATCGAACGTATCGAGATAGAGATCAAAGGTCTGCGCCGTGATGCTTTCCGGCTCCAGCTTGCCGGCCTGCACATCTTCAGCAATTCGCTGCACTGCGCGCACGATTTCCGAGCGCCCGCCATAATTGAAGGCCACGGTGAGGCGAAGGCCGGAGTTCAGCGCGGTGCGTTCCTCGGCGCGCACGATGATTTCGCGCACGTCAGCAGCTAGGCCATCGCGCCCGCCAATGACCCGGATGCACACGCCCTCTTTGGCCAGCCTGTCCAAGTCCTTGGCCACATACAGGCGCATCAGTTCGAACAAAGCATCCACTTCTTCGGCCGGGCGCGTCCAGTTTTCCGTAGAAAAACCAAATACCGTGAGATATTTGACACCCATCTTGCCGGCCGCTTCCACGGTGCGCCGCAGCGCCTCCACGCCCTCGCGATGGCCCAAAGTGCGCGGCAGGCCACGGGCCCGCGCCCAGCGGCCATTGCCATCCATGATGATCGCCACATGCTGGGGAATTTTGGGCTCGACCGGGGTTTGCAGCAGCTTGAACATGGCCGATCAATTCACACCGGTTTGGGGGCGAGGCCAAGCGCGATCAGCGCGCCGCATTTGCCGATGAAACACTTGCGCCTCCCTAAGCGTCGCGACGAATTGCGCCTGCGCAGGCCTGCTAGACCTGCATGATTTCTTCTTCCTTGGCCCGGACCGTTTCATCGATACGCCGGATGCATTGATCCGTTGCCTGTTGAATCTGTTCGGACAGCTTTTTGTGCTGATCCTGGCCGATCATGCCGTCCTTTTCCTGCTTTTTGATGATTTCCATGCCATCGCGGCGCACATTGCGCACCGCCACGCGGGCCGCCTCGGCATAGCGCCCGGCCAGTTTGGCGAGTTCGGCGCGGCGTTCTTCGTTCAGAGCGGGGATGGGCACCCGCAGCGTCGTGCCATCCATCACCGGATTGAGGCCAAGCCCCGCAGCGCGGATGGCCTTGTCCACCGCCCCGACATTGACCTTATCCCAAACCTGCACGGTCAACATGCGGGCTTCAGGTGCAGTGACACCAGCCACCTGGGTCAAAGGCGTGGAGGTGCCATAGGCTTCCACCATGATGGGATCGAGCAATTGTGAAGAGGCCCGCCCGGTGCGCAGGCCCGCGAATTCCGAGCGCAGAGAGGTCAATGCCCCCTCCATCCGCCGTTTCAATTCCTCCAGATCAAATGCCGCCTGCACCATCTCAAGCCTCGCTGATCACGGTGCGTACGCCGCGCCCGGCCAGAACCTCCCCCAAGCCACCCGGTGTGTGGATGGAGAACACCACGATCGGGATGCGGTTGTCGCGCATCAAGCTGACAGCCGATGCATCCATCACCCGCAGATCACGCGCCAAAACCTCTTGGTAGGTCAAGTGGTCATAGCGCACGGCATCGTGCGTGGTTTTGGGATCGGCGGAATATACGCCGTCGACCTGGGTGCCCTTGAAGAGCGCGTCGCAGCCCATTTCCGCGGCCCGCAAGGCCGCGGCCGTATCAGTGGTGAAAAAGGGATTGCCCGTGCCGGCGGCGAAAATCACCACACGGCCCTTTTCCATATGGCGCATGGCGCGCCGGCGGATATAGGGCTCGCAGATGGTGACCATGGGGATGGCCGAAACCACCCGCGTATCCACGCGGGCCTGTTCCAACGCATTTTGCATGGCCAAGGCGTTCATCACCGTGGCCAGCATGCCCATGTAATCGGCCGAAGCGCGCTCCATGCCGCTGGCCGCCCCCTGCAGGCCACGGAAAATATTGCCCCCGCCGATGACCAGGCACAATTGCGCGCCCGCCGCCACGGCTTGGCGCAACTCCTCCGCGATGCGGTTACAGACTTCCGTATCGATGCCGTAGGCATTGTTGCCCATCAGCGCCTCGCCGGAAATTTTCAACAGCACGCGCCGAGATCGCCCATTTCCCGTTTGGGCCAGCGGGGAAGGGGATAATGGGTTGGACATAGGGGGCTCGCTTCCAGGCGCGCCGATGGCGGAATCGCCGATCGGCTGCGCGCGGTTAAGCTCTAACTCTTGCCGATCGTGGCCGCCACCTCTGCGGCGAAATCTTCGGCTTTCTTTTCGACGCCTTCACCCAGTTGAAAGCGCACAAAGCCCTTCAAGCTGATAGGCCCGCCCACGCTTTTTTCGGCGGCCTTCACGGCCTGTTCCACCGTGAGCTTATCATCGTGGATGAATTTCTGCTTCAGCAACACGAGATCCTCAAGAATCTTGCGCACCTTGCCATTGACCGCGCCATCAAGCACTTGTTGGGGCTTGCCCTCCAGCTTGGGATCGCCCTTGACCTGTTCCAGCGCCACGGCGCGCTCGCGTTCCAGCCGATCGGCGGGGATGTCGGAATCGCTCAAGGCGATCGGTGCCGCCGCCGCGACATGCTGGGCCAATTGATTGGCGAAAGCCTCCAGGGCATCGCCCGTCTTTTCGCTTTCCAACGCCACCAACACCGCGATCCGCCCCAGCCCCTCACCAACCTGCGCATGCACGTAGGAAACCACCGTGCCGGATGGTACTTCCAAATAAGCCGCCCGGCGCAGCGCCATGTTCTCGCCGATGGTGGCGATCAGGCCCGTGATCATGTCGTTCACGCTGCCGCCTTCGGGCGCGGGGGCGGCCAGGATCGCCGCCACATCACCCTTTTGCGCCAATGCGATCGCGGCAATGGTGCCCGCCGCGCGCTGAAACTGCACGTTTCTGGCCACGAAATCGGTTTCGGAATTCAGCTCGATGGCCGCCCCGCTGGCCTGGCTGCCATGGCGCGCCAGTTTCACACCGACAAGCCCCTCGGCTGCGGCGCGATCGGCCTTTTTGGCCGCCTTGGAAATCCCCTTGGCGCGCAGCCAATCGATCGCGGCTTCGATCTCGCCGCCGCTTTCGGTCAAAGCGCGCTTGCAATCCATCATCGGCGCATCGGTTTTTTCGCGCAATTGCTTAACCAGCGCGGCGCTGATTTCCGCCATGACATTGGCTCCGTGTTGGGGGCTAATCAGGCCCCATGGTCACAAATGATATCTTCCCGGCATCACGCGCCGGGAATGGTGGCCTCGATATCCGCTTGCGCGATCGGCTGGGCTTGCGGCGGTTCTTGGCGCAATTCCGGCTCCGGGGGCGGGCGCTCGGATGCGCCGATATCCACGCCGGAAGCCACTTGGCCCTGGGTCAAGCCATCGATCACCGAATCGGCAATCAGATCGCAATACAATTGGATGGCGCGGGCCGCGTCATCATTGCCGGGGATGGGGAAATCCACGACATCGGGATCGCAATTGCTGTCCAGAATGGCCACGACCGGGATGCCCAGCTTGCGGGCCTCCTGGATGGCGATGGCCTCTTTATTGGTATCGATCACGAACATCAGATCGGGCAGGCCGCCCATCGCCGCGATGCCGCCCAAGGAGCGCTCCAGCGTGTCGCGCTCACGGGTGCGCTGCAGCACTTCTTTCTTGGTGAGGCCAGACCGCTCCTGGGAGATCAGCTCTTCCAGCTCGCGCAGGCGCTGGATGGACCGGGAAATGGTGTTCCAATTGGTCAAGGTGCCGCCCAGCCAACGGTGGTTCATGAAATATTGGGCGCAGCGCTTCGCCGCGCTGGCCACATGCTCCGAGGCCTGGCGCTTGGTGCCGACGAACAGGATGCGCCCGCCGCGTGCTGCCACTTCGCGCACCTTGACCAAGGCCTGGTGCAGCAAGGGCACGGTCTGGGAGAGATCCAAAATATGGATATTGGAGCGCTCGCCGAAAATATAGGGCCCCATTTTGGGGTTCCAGCGATGGGTCTGATGGCCGAAATGGGCCCCCGCTTCCAGGAGCTGACGCATGCTGATATCTGGCAATGCCATGGGATATGCTTTCCTAAGTCCGGTTGGGCCGCCGCGGGAAAGCCGAATTCTCGGCACCGGTTTTCTGGTGAACGGCTTGTGCCGCGCACTGGAAAGTTCTCCCGCGTGAGGGATGGCGCGCTTTTAGGCACCCCGTGCGGTAAAAGCAAGGCCCCAAACACAACACGAACAGGCTTTCATCTCCTTCTGCTTAAGCCTTTTGCAAGCACACGGCTCTAGCTTTTCCGTGGAAAGTGAGATTCTCCATGCCTTTGCCCATCGGTGTGAGCGTTTCGACCCTGTTCCCCAGCCGGCAGCGCTCCAATCTGCTGGATGCGGTGTTCGGCAATCGCAATGGCCAGGCGCAGACCTCCCCGGCGCAAGCCGTGGCCGCTTTGCGCCTCGCCGATACCAATGAAGCGCGCGAGCTGACAGCCAAAGCACGCGAGCCGGGTGTCGCCCGCGATTTGGCCGCCTTCGAAAGGGCCGTTCGTGAGGCCCGCAGCGTGCCAGATCTGCTGCGCAATCCCGCCGCGCGCCGGGTGCTGTTGACCGCCAGCGGCCTCGGCGATCAGATCAACAACACCGCTTTGGTGGATCGGGCCATGCAATCCAACCCCGCCGATGCCAATTCCCTGGCCCGGCGCCTATCCAGCACCAATGCCGCCTTCTTGACCGCCACCCAAACCTTCCAATTCGCCACCAGGGGCCTCGGAATCATTCAACAGGACGACGTGCTGCAGTCTGTGCGCGATTCCTACATCTCCACGTTGCGGCGCCAGGATCTCGATTCCGTCACGCCGGGCCTGAGCAATGCCTTGGCCTTTCGCGAAACGGCCGCCAGCCTGACCTCCGAATTCGCCATTCTGGGCAATCCCGTGGCCCGCGATGTGGTCACGACGGCCTTCGGCCTGCCGCAGCAAATCGCCGTTCAGCCTCTGATCACCCAGCAACAGGCCATCCGCTCGGTTATCGATGTCGAGAGGCTGCAAGATCCCGCCTATGTCGATAACATCGCCCGCCGCTATCTGATTGCCCGCAACAGCACCGGCGTTTCGCTCACGGCTTAGCGTGGGCGGCGAAAGCCTTGTGCCACCAGATAGATTTCCGAGCTTTCAGCCCGGCTGGCCGGGGGCTTGGCGTGGCGCACCTGGGCAAAGGCGCGTTTCAGCTCGCCCAGGGCCCCCGCATCCAGCCCGCCTTGGAACACCTTGGTCACGAAGGCCCCGTTTGGGGCCAAGGTGCGCAAAGCGAATTCGCATGCCACTTGTGCCAAGGCCCCAGTGCGGATCTGATCGGTGGTTTTGTGGCCAATGGTGTTGGCTGCCATATCGGATAAGACCAGATCGGGCCTGCGCCCGCCCAAAGCGGCCAGCAACAGGCCCTCCGCCTCGACCGCTTCGATATCCATTTGCAGAAAACGCGCGCCCTCCATGGGCTCGATCGGCAACAGATCGATACCCACCAGGGGGCCGATCCCGTGCTTCAGGGCGGCTTGCGCCCACCCACCGGGGGCGGCCCCGAGATCCAATACGGCCATGTCGCGGCGCAAAAACGAGAAGCGGGCATCGAGCTCCAGCAGCTTGAACGCCGCGCGGGAGCGCCAGCCCTCCGCCTTGGCGCGCTGGACATAGGGATCATTCAATTGCCGCTCCAGCCAGCGGCGCGAGGAGGGCGTGCGATCGCCTTTTTTGACGATTTGCGTCAAGGCCCGCGCCGAGCCCGTCTGCGCCGACCGTCGCCGCCATCGGCGCTTTTCCTCTTCAATCATGGGCCAGCCCCTCGCTGCGGGCCATCAAGGAATAGAGCAAGCCTTCGCGCAGACCCCGATCGGCCACCCGGATGCGTGTCGCCGGCCAGGCCCGAAACACCGCTTCCAGAATCGCCGCGCCCGGCACGACTAGATCGGCGCGATCGGGCCCGATGCAGCCATGCTTGGCCCGATAGGCGCGCCCAAGCTCACGCAGGCGCTGACCCGTCACGCGGGCCTGCTCGACGCTGAGCCATAACCCATCCACCCGCGCGCGCTGATATTTGGCAAGGCCCAGCAGCACGCCGGCCAGGCTGGTCACCGCGCCCGACGCCCCGAGATAATGGGAATTGCCGTGCAAGAACGCATCGCGCCAGGCATCTGCACCGCGAAAGGCGCGCAGGCTGGTTTCCACTTCGGTGACGATGCGCTGATACCAACCCGCGCCGTCAACGCCCTCCAAATGGCGTTCCGCCAGGGTCACGACGCCGAAGGGCAAGGAGGTCCAGGCCTGGATGGCGGCCATGCCCCCCAAACGCACGGGGCGCGCATCGACCCAGGAAATCTCGGTGGAGCCCCCACCCACATCGACGACCAAAACCCAATCCGCGCCAGGATCGATCAAGGGCGCGCAGCCGCGCACCGAGAGCCGCGCTTCTTCCTCGGGGCTGATGACTTCCAGATCGATCCCCGTCACGTCGTGCACGCGCCGCAAAAATTCCGCGCCATTGGCGGCCACCCGGCAGGCTTGCGTGGCCACGGTGCGCAAACGCGCAATTTTCTGAGCGGCCATGCGCGCGGCGCATTCTTGCAACGCACACAAGGCCCGATCCATCGCCGCGGGATGCAATCGCCCTGTCGCGGCCAGGCCCTCGCCCAAGCGCACGATTCGCGAAAAGCCATCCACCACACGAAAGCCGCCGTTTTGCGGCTCCGCGATCAGGAGGCGGCAATTGTTCGTCCCGAGGTCGAGCGCGGCGAATACCGGCCGCACCCCCCGCGAACCGGCTGCGCCGCGCAGCGATCGGGCGTCGTCGTGCGACGCGCCAAGCATTCCACTCCGTTCAGCGGGCCCGTTTAACCCGCGGTAAGTTTCGTTGGCGCAACATTAGCCCAGGATGATCGCGGAGTGAACTGGCTAAGGCTTGAGAAGCCGAATCGACCAACCTATGTTTCGGAATAAGCTTATCCGGCTTGGAGGAAATTCTTGTGAAGCAGGCTCGGTTCTGCATCGGGGAAGTGGTCCGGCACCGATTATTTCCCTTTCGGGGCGTGATTTTCGATGTCGATCCCGAATTCAGCAATAGCGAGGAATGGTGGCAAGCCATCCCCGAACCGATTCGCCCAGCCAAGGATCAGCCCTTCTATCATCTCCTGGCGGAGAATGAAGAGAACCATTACGTGGCCTATGTTTCCGAGCAAAACCTCGTGCTTGACGAATCGGGCGAGCCAGTGGGCCATCCGCAAATGGAAATGCTGTTTGGCGAAACCGTCGCCGGCCGCTACACCTTGAAGGGCGCGCGTCTGAACTGATGCGCCCGGAGGCGCGATGGCCAGATCCTTTACCCCCCTGAGCGGGCGGGAGTTTCCCCGCTTTTCTCAAAACAACGCGTTTTTCCGCTTGCCGATCGCGGCCATCGAGGATGGCTTTGATCTCGCGCTGTTCGGCGTGCCGTTCGATGGCGGGGCCAGCTTCAGGCCCGGCTCGCGCTTTGCGCCGGCCGAAGTGCGCCGCGTTTCCGCGCTGGGCCGGGCCTATAACATGAACCGCCAGGTCAATGCCTTTGGCGCTTTGGCCTGCGCCGATATCGGCGATTGCCCCACCTCTCCCACCTCGATCGAGCGCTCCCACCGGCAGATCGAGGAGTTTGCCAGCGCCGTGATCGCGGCGGGCAAGCGCACTTTGGCCGTCGGCGGGGATCATTCCACCACATTGCCTTTGCTGCGCGCCTGGCGAAAAGCCTTGGGTGCGCCGCTGGCGCTCATCCATTTTGATGCCCATTTCGATACCTATCCGCCGGCCTGGGATTGCCCCATCCATCACGGGGCCTTTTTGCGCAATGCCGTGGAAGAAGGCCTGGTCGATCCCAAGCGCACTTTGCAGATCGGCATCCGCGGCCCGCTGGCAGGGGCCGATGATCTGGCCTTTATTGAGCAGCATGGCCTGCGCTTTTTAACGGTGGAAGACATCCGCGAGCGGCCTTTCACCCAGATCGCGCCGATGCTGGAGGCCCTGGGCCCCAGCTATCTGACCTTCGATGTGGATTGTCTCGATCCCGCTTTCGCCCCGGGGACGGGGACGCCTGTCCCCGGCGGATTGACCACCTATGAGGCGCAAAAGCTGCTGCGCACCTTGCGCATGGGGCATTTGGTCGGTGCCGACGTGATGGAAGTTTCGCCGCCTTATGATGTCTCCGACATCACCTGCTTGGCGGCCGTGGATGTGATGTTCGAGGCGATTTGCCTGATGGGCGGCTCGGCCCGGCCAGCGCAGGGCGGCTGAACACTATTCCCCCATGCGCGGCAGATCGCGCACTTCCACCGCCTCCAAAGCGGGGCCGTCTTCGCCGCCCCCGTCCAGCTCAAATACGGCCACATCCAGATCCGAAGGGGCCCAATCATGGACCCGCACTTCCAATTCTTTCGGCTCCAACATGGTCAAAGCAGGATTGGGCAGGAGATCGGCCGCATCGCTCATCGAGGGCAGAGGCTTTTTGCGCGCGGGTTTGCGCACGCGCCGGGCCAGGCGCTTGACCACCGCCCCATCCACTTCCCCGCGCAGAAAGATGGCCGCCTTGCCCAGCAATCGCACGCTGGAAAGCGATGGCGTGGCCCGCGCCACCCCCCCGCGTTTGGAGCATTGCAGCACGACCACATCCTCCAGGCCCAGGCGATCGGCCCAATAGGGGGCCGTATCGGCGAACGAGGCCCCCATCACACTATCTTCAGGGGCACCCAAGCCGGGCGCGAAAAAGCGCGTCACGAAATCATATGGCT
>CAZAGL010000036.1:0-13096 GCA_964484435.1 uncultured Caulobacteraceae bacterium | reverse complement strand
CTTCCTCTTGATCGCTGCGGATATAGGCCACGGCCTTGGCGATCGAGGCTTGGATCTCGAGGTTTTGCCGATTCGGATCGATCTGCGCCAGAAAGGAAACGCAGCGCGCCGTGACATCGATCGTGGGCGGATCGAGCAAGGCCCCGTGATCCGCGAAGGGGATGGAATTGAGGTAGAAATGCTCGTTCTCGGGATCGAACGCCCCCCAGCCGCCACTGGAGGATTGCATACCGATCACCCATTCCACGGCGCGGGCGATGGCCTCGTCATAGGCGCGATTTCCGGCGCGGTGCAGCGCCATGGCGACCACCGCCGTGTCATCGACATCGGGATAATGGGCGTTGTTGTATTGGAAGGCCCAGCCGCCGGGGCGCAGATCAGGCCGGCGCACGGCCCAATCGCCCTTCACATCGAGGATTTGCTTGGAAACCAGCCAATCCAGCGCCGATTTGAGCCGCGGCGCGCCAGGATCGGCCCCGGCTTCCATCAGGGCATGGGCGGCCAAGCTGGTGTCCCAGATCGGCGAAACGCAAGGCTGGACATAGGCCTCATGGCCGCGATCGATCACCAGGTTTTCGATGGATTGCTTGGCGATCAGCAGGCGCGGATCGTTTTTGGCAAAGCCCAGGGCCGCCATGGCCATCACCGAATTGGCCATGGCCGGGAAAATCGCGCCCAGGCCATCTTCGCTGTTCAGCCGCTCCAGGAAAAAGGCTACGGCCTTATCGATGGATTTTTGGCGCAGGAACTTGGGGAAAGCCGGCTCGGCAAAGCGCAAGAGCTTGTCCAGCACCAAAAAGGCATCGCCGACAAAGCTGCCGGTGGGATTGACATTATAGCGCTGGTGCTGGTGCGGCGGCGTCAAGAACAGTTCCGCGATCGTCAGGCCCGTCGGGTTCTTGGCCCGGGCCTTCAGGGCATACAGCACCAAAAGCGGCGCGATCACGGTGCGCGACCAATAGGCGATCTTCGACATGTGGAAGAAAAACCATTGCGGCAGGAGCATCAGCTCGACCGGCATGACCGGCACGGCCCGCCACGGCACTTCCCCAAACAAGGCCAGCGCGAAGCGGGTGAACACATTGGCCCGGGCGGCCCCGCCATGATCCAGAATATAGGCGCGGGCCTTGGCCATATGCGCGGCATCGATATCCTCACCGGCCAGCTTTTGGGCCCAATAGGCCTTGATGGTCGCGGAAAGATCGCCCTCGCCGGCATGAAAAAGCGGCCAGGAGCCATCTTTGTTCTGGATGCGGCGCAGATAGGCGCAGATCTTGGCCTCGCGGGCGAGATTGCGCTCATCCAGGAAATGCCCAAGCAGGATGTATTCGGCGGGGATGGTGGCATCGGCCTCCAGCTCGAACACATAATGCCCATCGGGCCGCTGCACGCCTTCCAAGCGCTCGCGCGCATCCTCGACGAGCGTGTCGCGATCCATGACTGCGGTTTGCATGAATGCCTTCCCCAACTTGCCGCAGCCAATCTGGCGCGCGAGCGCCTTGTTAGCGCAAGCCGGCCCGAAGGCAAATCGGCTGGGCAGCGGGGCTTGGCTTGGCGGCGGGGCTGGGCCATGCTGGACATTGAGCAATTAAGGAGGAGAAATGCATGCGCCTTGCCAATCCCGAGGGCAGCCCGCCCGATCTTGCCCCCAATCGGCGCACTTTGCTGGCCGGTTCGATCTTCACCATCGGCTATGCGGCTGCGCTGTCGCCCGCCGCGGCCAGCGCCATCGCAACCGATGCCGAGGGCCTCATCATTGAAGAGCCGCACTTTCCGGCCCATGGTGGCTATTCCCTGCCGGCCTATATGGCGCGCCCGGCCGCCAAGGGCCGCCATCCGGCCGTGATCGTCGTCAACGAGATTTTCGGCATCCACGCCTATATCAAGGACACGTGCCGGCGCCTGGCCAAAGCCGGCTTCGTGGCCATCGCGCCCGATTATTTCGATCGCGCCGGCGATCCTTCCACTTTGGAAGATTTCGGGGAAATCCGTAAAATCGTCGGCAGTGCCGGCTATGAGCAACAAATGGGCGATACCGGCGGGGCCTTGCGCTTTTTGCAGGCTCAGGCCTTCGTCGCGCCCGAAAAGCTGGCCATTACCGGGTTTTGCTGGGGTGGCTCGGTCGTGTGGCTGGCCTGCGAGGAATTTGCCAGTTTGAAAGCGGGTGCCGCGTGGTATGGCCGCCTGGTTGGCCAGCCCGGGGGCCCGGCGCGCCCCTGGCCCGCGGATCGGGCCAAGGATTTGAAAGCCCCGGTTTTGGGTCTCTATGGCGGGCTCGATCAGGGCATCTCGTTGGCCGATGTGGAAGCCATGCGCGCCGCCTTGGCCAAGGCCGGCAATTCCACCAAAAGCGAGATCATCGTCTATCCCGAAAGCCAGCACGGCTTCCATGCCGATTACCGCCCAAGCTATGATGCCGTGGCGGCCAAGGATGGCTGGGCGCGCATGCTGGCTTGGTTCAAGGCCAACGGCGTTGCATGATGTGTTCCGTCTCCAGGCCATGGCCCAGCCGATCCTGCTGATGGCCTGGGGCGCGGCATTGCTGGTCTGGTGGCGCATCGGGCCGCGCTTGCGCCCGCGCACGTGCCGGCTGGTGCGCCCCAAAATCGAATGAAGGAGAACGCGCATGCGCTATCGCACTTTGGGCCGCAGCGGCCTAATCGTCTCGGAAATCTGCCTCGGCACCATGACTTTCGGCGGCGATGGCTTCTGGACGGCCATCGGGCGCCAAAAGCAGGATGAGGCCGATGCCCTGGTGCGCGGCGCATTCGATGCCGGCGTCAATTTTTTCGACACGGCCAACATCTATTCCAACGGTGTCTCGGAGATGATGCTGGGCGCGGCGATCCGCAATCTGGGCTTGCGGCGCGATGAATTGGTCATCGCCACCAAGGCCCATGGGCGGGTGGCCGATGTCTTGGGGCCCGATGCCAGCGCCAGTGCCCGGCTGGAGGCGGAACGGCGCAGCCGGGCCATCAATGTCAATGGGCAATCGCGCAAGCATTTGATGGATGCCATCGATGCCAGCCTGGAGCGCCTCGGTCTCGATCACATCGATCTGTATCAGATCCATGGCTTTGACCCCGTCACCCCGATGGAGGAGATGCTGGAGGCGCTCGATGATATCGTCCGCTCCGGGCGGGTGCATTATCTGGGCCTGTGCAATCTCGCGGCCTGGCAAGTGATGAAGGCCTTGGGCATCCAGAGCGCCAAGGGCCTATCGCGTTTTCACTCGGTGCAGATGTATTATTCGATCGCCGGGCGCGATATCGAGCGCGAAATCGTGCCGCTGGCACAGGATCAGGGCCTGGCCATTCTGCCGTGGAGCCCCCTGGCCGGCGGCTTCCTCTCCGGCAAGTTCGCCCGCGAGGGGGCAGGGCCCAATGATGCGCGCCGCACCGTCTTCGATTTCCCGCCCGTGGATAAGGCCAAGGGCTTTGACATCATCGATGCCATGCGCCCGATCGCGGAGGCGCATGGGGCCAGCGTGGCGCAGATCGCCTTGGCCTTCCTGTTGCATCAGAATTTCGTGACCAGCGTGATCATCGGGGCCAAAACGCCGGATCAACTAATCGCCAATCTGGCGGCCAAGGAGCTGCGCCTCGACAGCGCGCAGATGAAAACCCTGCAAGAGGTTTCGCAGCTTTCCAGCGAATATCCTGGCTGGATGTTGCAACGCATGGGCCAGGATCGGCTCAGCCAATTGGCCTGAGCCGGATCGCTGGGCGGAGGGCACGGGCCGGTTCAGGTGGTGATGTCGATCCGCTCGGCCGGGGCGGCCGGCTCGGGCGTTTGCGGCTCTTGGCTCGGGGCCGGATCGGCTTTGGCCATGCCCAGGGACACGGCCACCATGGCAGCGCGCACCGTGCGATCGCCTAACGTGTAACCAGCCTGGAACACTTCGGCCACGGCCCCGGCCGCGATATCGGAGGGGATTTGCGCCACCGCCTGGTGCAGATTGGGATCGAACCGATCGCCGCGATTGCCGAAGGCGCGCAGACCATGGCGGCTGAAAATCTCCGTCAGGGATTTTTCGGTGAGCTGGACGCCCTCGATCAGGTTGCGCACCGATTCATCGGGTGTTTCCGGTGCTGATTGCACGGCGCGCTGCAGATGATCGGAAACGGCCATCAGATCACGGGCGAAGCGCTCGATCGCGTAGACGCGCGCCTCTTGCACCGCACGCTCCCCGCGCTTGCGCACATTTTCCACTTCCGCCAAAGCGCGCAGCAATTGCTCCTGCGATTGGGCCAAGGTCTCGGCGAGATCGGCCTCGGTTTGCGCGCCGGGCTCTTGCAATGTGCTGGGATCTTGGGAAATTTCGGTATGGGGTTCCATGCTCATCCTCTTTAACCATGCCTGGATCAAGCGGGCAAAGGGGGGAAGATTCCCGGCCACATTGCCCGCCCGGGCTTTCAAAATCTGTCTCGCTCTAGCATACGGCCAAGCACCCGTGCGGTATAATCGATCACGGGGATGACGCGGGCATAATTCAGCCGCGTTGGGCCAATCACCCCCAGCGCGCCGAGCACCGAGCGATTGCGCCCCATATAGGGGGCAACCATCAAACTGGAACCTGAAGTGGAAAATAGGGGGTTTTCCGAGCCGATAAAGATGCGCACGGCCTGCGCCTGCCCGGCCACATCGATCAATTGCAGCAGATTCTCCGATTTTTCCAAATCTTCGAACAATTGGCGCACGCGCTCGAGATCCTCGGCGGCTTTGGTATCGTGCAGCAGATTGGCGCGTCCGCGAATGATCAGCGAGCGGCGGCGCTGGGCATCCTCGCCCGACCATTCGGCCAGACCCTGCTGGATCAGGCCCGCGGCGGCGGCATCGAGCGCGGCCCGGTCGCGCGCCAGCGCCTCATGCATTTCGCCGCGCGCCTCGCTCAATGTGCGGCCGCGGAAATGGGCGTTGAGAAAATTGGTGGCTTCCTGCACGGCACCGGGCGGCAGGCCCAATGGCGTGCCGATCAGCCGGTTTTCCACCTGATTATCGGCAAACACCAGCACGACGAGGGCCTGGCCCGGCCCGATCGACAGCATTTCGATATGCTTGATCGGGGCCTCATGGGCGGCGGTGATCACGATGGAAGCGGCCCCCGATATGCCCGATAGATATTCGGTGGCCCCTTCCAGCATGTTTTCCATGGAGGCCCCGACAGGAAAGCGCTGTTCGATATCGCGGCGCTCATCATCCTTGAGATCGCCGACCTCCAAAAAGCTATCGACAAAAAAACGCAGGCCGACATCGGTGGGCAGGCGCCCGGCCATGGCATGGGGCGCATTGAGCAGCCCCAAAGCGGAAAGATCGGACATGGTATTGCGGATCGAGGCCGCAGAAAACCCCGATGCGCCGCGCCGTGAAAGCGTGCGCGAGCCGACGGGCTCTCCGTTTTCCAGATAGGATTCGACGATTTCGCGAAAGATTTCGCGGGCACGTTGATCCAACTGGGCGAGGGGCGGCTGCAATGCGGGCATGTGATATCGGTTCCTGCCCTTAGGTAGCGCGTGTCGGCGCGCATGCAATGCTTTGCCGAAGGCCGCGCACTGGACGGGCAAGGGGTGATGCGTCACATACGCGCTTCACCAAAGGAAATGCCATGAGACCCTCCGGCCGCGCCGTCGATCAGCTTCGCCCCATCAGCCTCGAGCTGGGCGCTTCGCGCTATGCGGAGGGCTCCTGCCTGGCGCGCTTTGGCCACACCCACGTGCTGTGCACCGCCAGCGTCGAGCAAAGCGTGCCGGGCTGGATGAAGGGCCAAGGCAAAGGCTGGGTGAGTGCCGAATATGGCATGCTGCCGCGCGCCACCCACACGCGGGGCCGGCGCGAGGCCGCTTCCGGCAAACAATCTGGCCGCACCCAGGAAATCCAGCGGCTGATCGGGCGCTCTTTGCGCGCGGTGATCGATACGGCCGCCTTGGGCGAGCGCACCATCACCCTCGATTGCGATGTGCTCCAGGCCGATGGCGGCACGCGCACGGCCGCCATTACCGGGGCATGGGTGGCGCTGGCCCGGGCCTGCGCCTATTTGCGCGAGGAAGGCGTGCTCAAAAAAGATCCGATCCTTGGGCAGGTGGCGGCCATTTCTTGCGGCATTTTCGCCGGCAGCCCGGCGCTGGATTTCGATTACGCCGAGGATAGCAGCGCCGATGTCGATGCCAATTTCGTCCTGGCCGGGGATGGGGCCTTGATCGAGGTGCAAGCCACGGGCGAAAAGCGCCCCTTCACCCGCCAGGAATTCGAGGCGCTGCTTGGCCTCGCCGACAAGGGCTGCGGCGAATTGTTCGCCGCCCAGCGCGCGGCGCTGAAATCGTGAGCGGGAGAAATGGCATGCGGCAACACGCGCTGATCGCGATGATGGCATCGGCGTTGGCCTGGCTGGCCGCGCCCGCTTTGGCGCAAAGCCCGCCGCCCGAGCCCGATGTGCCGGCCGCCATCCAGGTGCCGGGTGCCGCGCCAGTTATGACGATCCATGCGCAGGGCGCGCAGATTTATGCCTGTGCGGCCGATCCGGCCACGGCCAAGCTGGCCTGGGCATTTCGTGAGCCGATCGCGGCCTTGCTGATCGATGGCAAAACCATCGGGCGCCATTATGCTGGGCCCATTTGGGAATTGGACAATAGCGGCAAGCTCCAGGGCAAGGTGATCGCCCGCGCAGCCGGGGCCGCGGCCGGTGACATTGCCTGGCTGAAGCTGGAGGCGATCGCGCCGGCCACGGGCCCGCTTGCCGGCATGCGATTCATTCAGCGCATCCATACGCATGGCGGCGCGCTGGAAGGCGAATGCCAACAGGCCGGGCAATTGCGCGCCATCGCCTACAGCGCCGATTATGTGTTTTTGCGGTAAGCAGCGGGGGCGGCAATCACAGCCGGCAGGCATTCTCCCCGGGCTCGGCCGATAGGCGCACGGAGGAGAGTTCCATGATCAGGCCCGCATCGGCACGGATGGTCAAAGCCAGGGGATCGGCGGGGAGGCCCTCGTTCCCCAATCCAAAACAGCTCAGGGAAATCCTGGCGGTGCGCCAGCCTTTTTCGGCGGCCAAGGCCAGATCGGCACCCACATCGAAGGGGCGCGAACATCCTGCCCCGCATTCCAAAGCCAGTTGGGCCGGCCCCGCCCCGCGCGCGCGCACCAAATACTCCAGCACCAAGGATTTGCTGGCCTGCAAAGCGATCTTCTGAGCGCTGGAGGCCGCGCCGGGATCGATGCGCAAAGTCAGCGCGGCGGGGCCGCTCCAGGTGAATTGCGCGGAATCCTCCTGGGCATTGCGATCGCGCTGGGCCAGGCGCAAATGCCCGGCGGGGGAGGAGGGGCCGCGCGCCTTGCCGCTTTGATCGGCGAGTTCCAGGCCGAAGGGCAAAGCGGGCCGCCCGGCCTTGATGAGATCGATCGCGCGGCCGCCGGCCCCATCAAGAAGCGCGCAGCGCTCATCCAGCATCCTTGCGCGTTGCGGGCGCGCATAGCGCTGGCCATAGCCCAAGGGGAAGAGCGGGGCATAGCCGGGCTCACCCGCGTTCAGCGCGAATTGCGTGCACGAGGCCGGCCAGGAAAACGGCAGGGTGCCCACGAAATCGCGCTGGGCCAATCTCGTGGGCGCGCGCAGCAGCAAATCGGCCAGGCCGGCCCCCTCGGTGCCGGGCAGCCACGCCGCCACGAAGGCATCGGCGGCGTTGATCTCGCGATTCATCCATAAGGGGCGGCCCGAAAGCAGCACGGCGACAACGGGAATGTTGTTCGCCTTGAGCGCGCGCATTATCGCCAAGGGCCGGGCATCGGGCAGGATCAGATCCTTGGCATCCCCGATGAATTCGGCATAGGGCTGCTCGGCGAAGACGACGATCGCCACATCGGGCCGCGCCGAAAACTGGCCATCGGGGGAGAAGGCCAACGGGCTGCCATTGATCTTTGCCTGCGCCGCGATGGCATCAAAAATGGTTTGCCCGCCGGGGAAATCGGCATTGGTCAAATCCCCTCCGCCTTGCCAGGTGATGGACCAGCCGCCGCTCTGCACCGGCAAGGAGCGCGCGGCCTCCCCCACCACCAAAATGCTGCGCCTTTGCCGGATCGGCAAAACGCCATTTTGGTTTTTCAGCAAAACCAGCGATTTGCGCACGGCTTCGCGGGCGATGGCGCGGTGGGCCGGGGCACCGATCAAGTCAAACTTCCCGGCCAAGACCCGCGCCGAAGGCTTGGGCTTATCGAACAGGCCATAGCGCATCTTGACCCGCAAGATCCGGCGCACCGCATCATCCACGCGGGCCATGGGAATGGTGCCATCGCGAACCTGCGCGAGGAGATTGGCGTAAAGGGGCTTCCACTCTTCGGCGACCATGTAGATATCGAGCCCGGCGAGCAAAGCCTGCGGGCAATTGGAATTGGTGCAGCCGGGGATTTGCCCATGCCCGTTCCAATCGCCGACAACGAGGCCGTCAAACCCCATTTTTTCCTTCAGCAGGCCGGTGAGATAGGCTTTGGAGGCATGCATTTTCTGGCCGTTCACGCTGGAAAACGAAGCCATCACCACCTGCGCGCCGGCCTTGATGGCAGCGGGATAGGGCCGCGCATGGATGCGCACCAGGTCCTCGGTTTCGCCGATCGTGTCGCCTTGATCGCGCCCGCCGGTTCCGCCATCGCCGAAGAAATGCTTGGCCGTGGACAAGACATGGGCCGGGCCGATGCCGGTATCGGCACCCGATCGGCCCTGGAAGCCGATGACCGATGCCGCACCCAGCCGCGCCACCAAAGCGGGGTTTTCTGAAAAGCTTTCATAGGTGCGGCCCCAGCGATCATCCCGGGCAACAGCGATTGTCGGCGCGAAGGCCCAATCGATCCCCGTTGCGGCGATTTCGGTGGCGGTCGCCTCGCTGATACGCCGGACAAGACCGGCATTGTGCGTCGCGCCCAGCGCGATATTGTGTGGGAAGATCGTGGCGCCGACGATATTGTTGTGGCCATGAACGGCATCGGTGGCCCACATCACCGGAATGGCGGGCCCGCCATCGCCGCGCGGGCTGATGGAGGCCTCCCAATAGGCATCGGCCAGCGCCAGCCAATCGGCCGGCGGGGCGCGCTCATTATTGCCGGGGGCGGAATTCCCGCCATTGAGGATCGTGCCGAAATGGTAGGCGCGCATATCGGCCGGCGTGATGCTGGCGATATCGGGCATGATCAATTGCCCGATCTTCTGCTCCAGGCTCATGCGGGCGAGGAGATCATCGATCCGTGCCTCCCTGGCCGCGGCGCGCGCGGCTTTCTTGCCTGGCTCGGGATTTGGCGCGAAGCCCTGCACGGCGAGGGCCAAGACCAGCGCCATGATCAGGCCAAGAAGGAGTGCGAGGCTTTTGCGCGTCAACATGGATTTCGTGCCTTGTTGCCCTGCCCCATCCGGGGCTGGCGAAAATCGAGGAAAGCGGCCGAACTTGTGCCAAATCACTGGCCCGTGGGGGCCGTTTTTATTTATGGCGCATCCACCTGATCAGGTTTTTGGCTTTGGCTGGTAGATGCGAACATAATCAATTTCCATTTGGGCGGGCAAATCAGAATTGTTGATGCCTTTTTGCCCGCCCCAATTGCCGCCAATGGCAATATTCAGCACAAGGAAAAGCGGCTTATCAAACGGCCAGCGGGCGACATCCTTCACGGTTTTTTTGAACATGAATTTGGGCGCATCATCCACGCCGGTCAGAATAAATTCCGGGGTCCACAGCATTTGATAGCGATGCATCGACGTGCACGCATCTTTCACCGGAAACTGCGTCGTTTTTTGCGTGTTGTTGGTGAAGTTGAAGGCGCTGGTGTGGATGGATTGATGGACGATGCCGGGATCAAAGCCGACATGCTCCATGATGTCGATCTCGCCGCCTTCGGGCCAAACCGATGCGGGATCGTTCGGCAGCATCCAGATGGCCGGCCAGGTGCCGACGCCGCACGCCAGCTTGGCCCGCACCTCGACAAAGGCATAGGTCCAGCTGGCCAGGCCCTGGGTGATCAGCCGCGCGGAGGTGTATTTTTGCCCGCCCCAATCGGGAAAGGCCGATTTATCGAGGCGCTCCTGGTGGGCTTCGATGATCAGTTTTCCGGCCGCGATCCGCGCATTCTTGGCGCGATTGGCCGCATAATATTGGCGCTCCTGGTTGTACCAGCCTTGGGCATTGCGCGCCGTGTCATGGCGCCAACGGGCCGGATCGGGCAGGCCATCGGTGTCGAACTCGTCGGCCCAAACCAGATCATAGCCTTTGGGCGCGTGGTGCGGCTCGGCCTGGGTGGGGGCCTGGGCAATCGCCGATGGGCTGGCGCAAAGGGCCGCACAGCCGGCGATCAGCGTTAAGATTGCACACCTGACGGACATGGGCCCTCCCTTTTTGCCAAAACTCTTGCCTGCCCCTTCAGGCCGGCAAGAGGGAGGCCCCATTGGGTGTTGCGGCCCAATGGGGCATGCGTTTCCTCAGAACTTCAGGCGGATCCGCGCGCCGAAGGTGCGCGGCCGGGTGAAGAAGCGGGTGTTGTCGAACTGGGTGATGATGATGGCGGCTTCATTGATGGCCTGTGTCAAATTGTTCGCATAGGCCTCGAAGCGGAGCTTGCCATCCGTGCCGTGGCTGTAGCCAAGCCCGGCATCGAGGGTGACATAGCCCTCCACGCGATCGTCCAGGCGCAGGCGCGGTGCATTGGGATTTTGGAAATCGATGGAGTTGAAGATGGTTTGGAATTGCGCGCTGCGATAGCCAACAGAGACGATGTAATCGAAGGATCCGGTGGGCAAGGAAACATTCTGCCCAACCGAGCCGTTGATTTGAAAGCGCGGCGTGCGCGGCAGGCGCCGCCCGTCGATCGATTGGAAGATCGCCTCGGTGGGGGCAACATCCGCCTGGAAGCGGAAATCCTGGATTTCCTGGGATCGATTGACCCGCGCTTCCAGCCACAATGCATTGAAATTGACATTGATGTTGTAGGGCAGCTCAAAACCCCCATCGATCTGGGCACCATAAATGGCAGAATTCGCAGCGTTAAAGCTGAACGAAACCACCAAGGCCTGGGAGGTGCCGGGGGGCAAAGGCACGTTTTGCGCGCCGCCCAGAAAAGTGACGATCTGCGCCACCGAAAGCAAAGAGGTCAGCACCTGATCCTGGTATTGATTATAAAACAACGAGCCGTTCAGCCGGGCCTTGAAATTGTTGATGTAAAACTCGTTCTTGCTGCCGAGTTCATAGAGCCGAACTTGCTCATTGCCGTAAGTCGGCGCGACGCCGGAACTGCCCAGATTGTCGTTGAACCCGCCTGATTTATGGGCCGTGGAGATCAAAGCATAAAGCAGATTGTCCCGAGTGATATCGACTTCACCGCGCACCCGCCAATCGACGAAATTGGTTTGCACCCGGCCAATTTGCCGAAATATTTGCCCCTGAAACGGCACGGCAAAGGTCAAATTCCCATCGGCCGCGCAAAACAGATCGTCCTCAACATTCGTGTCCACGCAGGCTGTCGGATTGGGCGCGCCGCCGCCAAACGGGCCATTGGCAAAGATTTCATCGACATTGTCGCGCAGGCCAAATTGCCCAATTCCGTTGAAGTAAAAGGCAATGACCTCGGCATCGCTCGTTGTGCCGTCGCCATTGATGTCGGGGTCGAAAATCGTGCGGTTCGCGCCGGCGAATTCAAAGCCCTCCGTGCCGATGCGCACGCCAAGGCAGCAGCTGAATCCCGCGCCGCCCAGGGCGAAGCCATAGCGCGCCGCGACCCCTTCGCGCGATTTGCGATCATCGGTATAGCGCACCCCGCCCGTCAGGCGGAAGCGATCGGCAAATTCATAGGTCGCATCGGCGTAAAACGCATAAGATGAGGTATCGACATTGGGATTGTTGAACTCGATGCCCTGAAAGAATGGCGTGCGATCGCCCGTAGAGCCCAAGAAGGCGAACTGATCCTCGCGGAAATACAGGCCGCCGACGCTCCAGATGAATGGGCCCTTGTTGTCGACAAAGCGCAGTTCGGAATAGAAGGATCTGGAATCCGTGATGGATTGAAATCTTGAGAAGTTATCCAGTGTTTCGATGCCGCCCGGCCCGGCGAACGTGTCGAGAACGCCCGGATAGAAGGGCGCAACCGGCGTGATCGCGTCATAATCATAAAGAACATCGCGATAGCTGCCGGTGTACTCGATGGTGAAGGGATTGGCTTCGTATGTGGCGGATAGGCGAACACCCCAATGGGTGGTGTTGACGTCCGGCGTGAAGCCACGGCCGATGACATCGCGGGGATTGTTGATATCGCTGGGGTTGATGCCATTGCCGAGCGGATTGGCATAATTGGTGCCGGTATAGCCCGTGCCGCTCTCATCAATGTAATCACCGGCCAAAAGCAAAGTAAGGCGGGAAATCGGCTTGACCAGGATTTGCGCGCGGAAGGCCAGATTGTTTTCCGCCTCGGCCACATCCACGGTGGTGACCGGCCCAACATTGTTATAATAGGAATCATGGCGCAGGCTATAGCCCGCAAAGCGGAAGGCCGCCTTGTCGCCAAGCGGCACATTGACATGCCCGCTGACCGAGATCTGATTGAAATTGCCATATTCCGCCTCAACACTGGCATCGAAAATGCCCAGGCCAGGCTGGAACGAAATCACATTCACCGATCCCGCCGTGGCATTGCGCCCGCGCAGCGTGCCTTGCGGGCCCGTGTTGACCTCGACGCGCTGGATGTCAAAAAATGCCGAGCCAAGCCCCGAAGGGCGCGGCAAATAGACGCCATCGAAATGCGTGGCCGCCGCAGGGTCGCCCAATTCGGTATTGTTGCTGGAGCCGATGCCACGAATATAGATTTCGATATTGCCTTGATTGCGGGCCACGGTCAGGCCCGGCACACTGGAATTGAGATCGGCCAGATCCTGCACGCCGATGCGCTTCAAATCTTCGCCGCTGAACACCGAAGAGGTGCCGGCATAATCTTGCAAGGTCTGCTCGCGCCGCTCGGCCGTAACGATGATTTCGTCCGAAGTCGGCTGCTGTTCATCTTGGATGGAATCGCTGACCGGCGCGGGCGGTGCCGGCACTTGCGCCAAGGCCGGCGCGGCCAAAGCGATGCTGGCGATACT
>CAZAGL010000035.1:6819-13181 GCA_964484435.1 uncultured Caulobacteraceae bacterium | reverse complement strand
GCGCGCTGCTGGCCGATAGCGCGACCACTTCGCCGGTGACGGCGCTGCGCGTTTCAGTGCGCGCCTCGGCGGGGGCATGCCAGCGATCCTGGAGATAATGCTGAAGCGAGATGGGCATGGGATCAGCGCCCCGTGAAATTCGGTTTGCGTTTGGCCAGAAAGGCGGCGACGCCCTCGGCGTAATCTTGGGTGAGGCCGAGCTGGCGCTGGGCGTCGCGCTCCTGATCGAGGGCTTCATCCAGGTTGCGGCCCCAGCTGGCGCGGATGGCCGCCTTGGTGGCGGCCAAGCCGGAAGTCGGCGCGCCGGCCAGCGCATGCATCAACTTGTCCGCCTCCGCCATCAGATCACCATCTTCCACGCAGGCCCAGATCATGCCCCATTGGGCGGCCTGTTCGGCTGGTAAAGCCTGGCCCGTCAAAGCCAGGCCCAAGGCGCGGGCCTGGCCCACCAGGCGCGGCAAATGCCAGGTGCCGCCGCTATCGGGCAGGAGGCCGATATTGGCAAAGGATTGGATGAATTTCGCCGAGCGCCCGGCCAGGACGATATCGCAGGCCAAGGCCAGATTGGCCCCCGCCCCGGCCGCCACGCCATTAACCGCGCAAATCACCGGCATGGGCAGTGCCGCGAGGCGGCGCACCAAGGGATTATAGCGATTTTCGAGGCTTTCGCCCAGATCCGCACCCGCCCCGCCAGGGCTGACGGCGCGATCGCTCAAATCCTGGCCGGCGCAAAATCCGCGCCCCGCCCCGGTGAGCAGCAGGACGCGCGCGCCTTCGGTTTCGACGCGCGCCAGCGCCTGCGCGACCTCGGCATGCATTTGGCTGGTGAAACTGTTGAGGCGATCGGGCCGGTTGAGTGTCAGGCGGGCCGCGTTGGCTTCCAGCGTGAACAAGATGGTTTCATACATCGGCCGCCCCAACATTGCGCACGCCACCTTAAGCGGCACGCCGAGCCCGCGCAATCGTGCGCTTGGCAGCGCGGCAAACACCAAAAAGCCGGCGCACGAAGCGCCGGCAGTTTGGATCTGGGGCTGAAAGAACGATCAGCTCACTTTGTAGCGGCGCTCCAGGAAAGCGGCGACGCTTTCGGCATCCGCCTTGCTCAGGCCAAATTCGCCGGCCTTGACGCGCTTGAGCACGGCGGCGGCTTCTTCGGGGGTGCTGACACCGGCCGCCAGCGGGCAGGAATCGCAGGTCACGGCGCGGGCGAAAATGGCCTTGCCGCGGGTGTAATCATCGGCACCGCCCGCCCCGCTGACGGAGCCCGAGGCGAAGGCCGGGGCGGCGCTGAGCGAAAGCAAGCCAAGCGCCAAAGCAAGTTGGTTACGCATCATCATCTCCAGTGGAAAATTGTTGGCTGATCTTTAGCTCAGCTTGGTTACATTTGCGTTTAGAAGCTGTAGCTAAGACCCGTGCGGAAGAAGCCGCCTTGCAGCGTGTTCTTGCCCAGGAAGCGCCGCCCATACGAGCCGGTCAAAGACAGGCCCTTCCACAGGCGCACCGATCCACCGAAATCAGCGTAATTGTTATCTTCCTCGACATTCTGGAAGCCGCCGGGCCGGAAGCCCACGCCGCCCACATCGACCCCCCCGAGCGAGTCCGCGTGGTTGATGCTGGCGAAGATGCCAACGCGGCTGTTCACGCTATAGGAAGCGCCCAGCGAGAAGAAGATTTCTTCGGGCACCGTATCAAAGCGGAAGCGGCCACCGATTTCCGCCGTCAGCGCCAGTTTGGGCGTGACCAGCTTGCCGATGGAAACGCCCACCTGCGCGCCCGATGCGCCTTCTCCGATGGAATCGATCACGGTGGGCGCATACAGGCCCTGAATGATGCCGGAGGCCCCGAATGTCACCGTCACGGGGGCGTTTTCCAATTCATCGAACACGCGATAGCGGATGCCGATCAGGGTATCGGAAACGCCGTCCGTGCCTTGGATGATCGTGGAATTCAGGCGCTGGAAATCCGTTTCGGAAAAGCCGATGCGGGCATCGATGGCGAAGCGATCCGTCACGCCATAGCTGCCCGAAAGCAGATAGGTGTTCTGTGTGAGTTGCTGCCAGGGGCGAACCGGTGTTTTGCCGCCAATTCCTTTGCGCAGGACCGGGCTTTCCTGGTGGATGTAATTGAAATCCAAATTGCCGCCGCCCGGGGCCGGCAGATACGGAGAAAACTCGCCCGCATGGGCCACGCCAACAATACTCACGACACTCAACAGTGCAATTGCACCACGAATCACCATCTTCAACATGACACCCTCACTTTGTTCTAAGTCATTCACGATTCTTCGTTGGTGAGTGACATATACAGGAGGTTGTATTTCAAAACGCTTAAAAACAATTCGATTCGCGGTGAAAATTATTTAGTAATTAGGATTTATGCCCATTAAACACTGCGATTTACTGTGCGATGCTCATTTTTGCTTTCCGCCAGCTTGAGAGATGCTGCTTATCGACTTGGGCAGTGTTCACGCCTCGGTTGCGGCGCGCAGCACGGCTTCGAACCAGCTTTGCGGCAACAGGCGTTTGAGTGGCACGACGATGGTTTGCCCGGCCGCGCCCACCACATGGCGCAATTTGGGCTGGCGCTGGGCAAGGATGCGCTCCAGCAGCCTGGCCACCCGCTCTGGGCGCGGGGCTTTGGCCTCATCGGCCGCCTGCGCTTTTTGTGAGGCCTCGAAGGCGCGGGAATAGGCGCTTTGCGGGCCGGAGGCATGGGTGCGCCGGCGATTGGCGGGCAGGGCCGTGTCAAAATCGCCAGGCTCGATCAACACCACGCGCACGCCGAACGGGCGCAGCTCAAAGCGCAGGCTTTCATGCAGGCCCTCCAAGGCAAATTTCGAGGCGCTATACAGGCCGCTGAAGGGCAGGCCAAGAATGCCCGCCAGCGAAGAGATGGTCACCAGATGGCCATGGCCCTGGGCGCGCAGAATGGGGGCAAGCGCCCGGCACACGCGCAAAACGCCGAAAAAATTGGTGTCCATCTGGGCGCGGGCTTCCTCCATGGAGGTGTCCTCGATCGCGCCGGCGATGGCAAAGCCCGCATTGTTGAGGGCGGCGTGAATGATGCCCGCCTCGGCCACGATCTTGGCGATGGCCTGCGCCACCGAGGCATCATCCGTGACGTCCATGGGCACATAGCGCAGGCCCGCCTCAATATCCTCGGCGGCGGGGGCGCTGCGCTGGCAGGCATAGACCTGCCAGCCCTTGGCCAAAAGATGGCGCGCACAAGCCTGGCCGATGCCAGAAGATGCGCCGGTGATGAGGATGGTTTTCTTTGCTGCTTGTTGCATCTGCCGCTCCCAAATTTGCGGCCCATGCATAGGGCATTTTCATGGCGCATGCACCCTGCGCCGATCAGAACGAGAAGCGAAGCCCCGTGCGGAAGAACGGCCCCTCGACCGTGTTGCGCCCGGCGAACTTGCGCCCATACGAGCCGGTCAAGGAAATCTTCTTGGTCAAGGCGAGATCCCCGCCCACTTGCCACAGCTTCACATCCTCATTGAGGGCGGGAAAGCCGCGCGCGGCAAAGCCGGAGGTGCCGATATCCACGCCGCCCACGGAATTGGAAACCGTCACCCCCGCCCAGGCCGAAAAGCGCGGATGGAAGGCATAGGCCGCCTCCGCCGAATAGAAAAATTCCTCCGGCACGCTGTTGAGGCGGGCCCGCCCGCCAATCTCGGCGACCAGAGCCAGCTTTTTGGTGACCAGCTTGCCGATCGACACGCCAAACTGCGCGCCCGAGCCGCCTTCCCCGAGCGTATCGATCGAGGTGGGCGTGTAAAGGCCGCGCAAAATGCCGGATAGGCCAAGCGTAAGGGTGACGGGGGCCTTGTCCAATTCATCGAGCAGGCGATAGCGCAAGCCGATCTGCGTATCGGAAAGGCCGTTTTGGCCGCTGGCCGGGCCGTTGCCATTGGGCACGAAATCGGTATCGGAATAGGTGATGCGGGCATCGATGGCCAGCTTGTCACTCACGCCATAATTGCCCGAAAGCTGATAGGCGTTCTGCTCAAAGCGCTGCCAAGGCCGCGCCGAGCCTTGCGCAAACAAGCCCGTCTGGCTGTTTTGATGCACGAAGTTGAATTCCACGCTCCCGCCGCCTGGGGGCGGTAAATACGGTGTGAATTCCCCGGCCATGGCCTGCGATGTAGAAAACGCACCAAGCATGGCAATGGATATCAGCGCGGAGCGCACAAAGTTCATGATCAGCCCACCAATTTGTTTTGTATTTTGATGATCACCCCCTAACACGAACAGGTTTTTGCTTGGTAAACACACGATATCTTAAGTAAATCTGCCGGGCCGGCGCAAAAGCTTGGATCGCGGCGCAGGGCACGCGCCCTGCATCGCGGCCTTGCGGGAACAGCGCCATCAGGGTAGGACAGAGGCAAACTGGGCAACACGGCCCAAAGGGAGGCTGCGATGCGCCGCATTGATCATTTCGTGAACGGCAAGCTGATGGAAAGCGGTTCGGGCCGCTTTGGGGAGGTGTTCGATCCCAATACCGGAGTGGTGCAGGCCAAAGTGGGCCTGGCCAGCGCAAGCGAGGTGCAGGCCGCCATCGCCAGCGCCTCGGCCGCCCAGCCCGATTGGGCCGCCACCAATCCCCAGCGCCGCGCCCGCGTGATGTTTGAGTTCAAGCGCCTGATCGAGCGGGATATGCAGGCCCTGGCCGAGCTGCTGTCCAGCGAACACGGCAAGGTCATCGCCGATAGCAAGGGCGATATCCAGCGCGGCCTGGAGGTGATCGAATTCGCCTGCGGCATCCCGCATGTGCTCAAAGGCGAATATACCGAAGGGGCGGGGCCGGGCATCGATGTCTATTCGATGCGCCAGCCTTTGGGGGTGTGCGCCGGCATCACGCCCTTCAATTTCCCGGCCATGATCCCGATGTGGATGTTTGGAATGGCCATCGCCTGCGGCAATGCCTTCATCGTCAAGCCGAGCGAGCGCGATCCCTCCGTGCCGTTGCGCCTGGCGCAATTGATGATCGAGGCCGGCCTGCCGCCTGGCGTGCTGAACGTCGTCCAGGGGGACAAGGTGGCCGTGGATGCCCTGCTCACCCATCCCGATGTGCGGGCCATCAGCTTTGTCGGCTCTTCCGATATCGCCCAATATATCTATTCCACCGGCGCGGCGCATGGAAAGCGCGTGCAGGCCATGGGCGGGGCCAAAAATCACGGCATTGTTTTGCCCGATGCCGATCTCGATCAGGTGGTCAAGGATCTGGTTGGCGCGGCCTATGGCTCGGCGGGGGAGCGCTGCATGGCCCTGCCGGTGGTGGTGCCCGTGGGGGCGCGCACGGCCGGGCAATTGCGCGAACGCCTGGTGGAAGAGGCCGGCAAGCTGCGCGTTGGGGTTTCCAGCGATCAGGGGGCCCATTACGGCCCGGTTGTCACCGCCGCGCACCGCGAGAAGATCAAAAGCTATATCCAGATGGGCGTGGAAGAGGGGGCCGAGCTGGTGCTCGATGGCCGGGAATTGGTGCTGCAAGGCCATGAAAACGGCTTTTTCATCGGCCCTTCGCTGTTTGATCACGTCAAGCCGGCCATGCGCTCTTACCAGGAAGAGATTTTCGGCCCGGTTTTGCAGATGGTGCGCGCCGAAAGCTTCGAGGAGGCGCTGGCTTTGCCCAGCCAGCACCAATACGGCAATGGCACGGCGATCTTCACCCGCAATGGGCGCGCGGCGCGGGAATTCGCGGCGCGGGTCAATGTCGGCATGGTGGGCATCAATGTGCCGATCCCGGTGCCGGTGGCCTATCACAGCTTCGGTGGCTGGAAGCGCAGCGCCTTTGGCGACATCAACCAGCACGGGCCGGAGGGCATGCGCTTTTACACCAAGGTGAAAACCATCACGGCCCGCTGGCCCGAGGGCGATGTGGGCGACCAGAGCTTCGTCATCCCGACCATGCGGTGATGGGGGGAATTTTGCAGAGCGGCTGATTGCGCGCTAATCTTTTGCCATGTCCGCCGCTTTTGCCCCCGCGCTGCCCAAGCCGCATGGTTTCACCGTCGAGGATGTCCTGCGCATGATCGCGGCGGGCATTTGCCGGAAAAGGCGCGGGTGTGCTTGCGTGCGGGGGAGTTGATCGATATGCCGGCCGGCGGCGCGCTCCATTCGGATGGGAAATCCGCATTGATCCCGTCCATCGCTGCGCAGGCGGGCGGCAAGCTGCGCATCGGGGCGGATGCACCTTTGCGGCTTGCGGATCAGGATTGGCCGCAACCAGATCTCTATTTGCTGCCGGCCGGCGTTCGGCCCTCCCAAGCCCGCGGGCCAGACGTCTTGCTGCTGATCGCGCCCGAAATCGGCATCCGCCTCAAGGACTTGCTGGCATGATCGGCGGGCCGGTGCAAATGG
>CAZAGL010000035.1:0-6719 GCA_964484435.1 uncultured Caulobacteraceae bacterium | reverse complement strand
TGGCATGATCGGCGGGCCGGTGAATGAAACCTGCCTACCAAAAGCGCGTTGCGCCCAATCTATCGAAGCTCTGATCGTTGCTCACTATTGTTGGGCCCTCAGAAATTGCTTGCGCAGCAATTAGCCGATCCCATGGTTCTTTGTGCACAAGGGAAAGTGCGCCTGCGGCCAGTGCGTGCTCGCGTCGAACGGGTAGCGCCAAGAACCCGGCGGCATCGCATGCTTCACAGATGTCGGCGGGCATGCCTGTGAGCGAGAGTTTGCCGATCGCGTGTTTCAATGCGATTTCATAAAAGCTGATCGCCGAAACAAAGACATCATTGCGACTGTCCAGTATCGCGGTGCGGGCGCGATTGGTGAGAGAATTCGATCCAGCAAGCCACCACAGCAATGCATTGGTGTCGATCAACAACCTCACTGCGGCTCTGTCCCAGAATACTCAGGCAATGGCGCGTCGAAGTCTGGGGCTATGTGGATTCTTCCCTTCCAACTTCCAAATCCCGGGCGTTCGTTGGCCGCCGCCTTGGCATCGTTGGCGGGGCTGAGACGAAACGCCCGATCGCCATCAAGAATGATCACGTCATGCCCTGCGGCGGCGTGATTGAGCAGGGTAGCTAATTGCAGGCCGGCTTCGCGGCTATCGATCTTGACCATGGGCTGACGATAGCAGGCGGTGGGATGCCTGTCACGCCCGTGTTCTTGCAGTGTTCGTGGTTTTCGCCCCCCCCAGGCCAGCCCCTCAAGGCTTTTGCGCGGCGATGAGGTAATTCATCCGCACATCGGTGCTGAGTTTGAAGGCCCCGGTCGCCAGATCGAGGCTGAGGCCGATCGGCGCATCCACGGCCAGGCCCAGCGCACGCAAGGGGCCGGCGATCTCTTCGGGCTTGACCAGCTTGTCCGGGTCATGCGTGCCGGCGGGCACCCAGCGCATCACGTGTTCCGCGGCCCCGATGGCCAAGACCTTGGCCAGGAGCGTGCGGTTGATGGTGGAGAGGATGAGCAGGCCGCCTTTGGCCGTCAAGGCGGCGGCGGCGGCCAGAAATGCCTGGATATCGGCGGTGTGCTCGATGATCTCCAGCGCGACGACAAGATCGAACACCGCCCCCTCGGCGGCCAATTCCTCGGCGCTGGATTGGCGATAGGTGATGGCCAGGCCTTGGGCCAAAGCGTGCGCGCCGGCGATGGCCAAGGTCTCGCCCTCCGCGTCGATGGCGGTGAGTTGGGCCCCGAGGCGGGCCAAGGGCTCGGCGACGAGGCCCCCGCCGCAGCCGATATCCAGCGCGCGCAGCCCCGCCAATGGGCGACGGCGCGATGCAGGCGGGCCAAAATGTGCGCCTACCCGCTCGCGGATATAAGCGAGGCGCGCCGGATTGAGCCGGTGCAAAGGCGCGAACGGGCCCTTTTCATCCCACCAGGCCGAGGCGGTCTTGGCGAATTTGGCGATTTCGGCGGGATCGAGCGTGGACGTGGTGTGCATGGGATTTTCTTTGCTTTAGGCCAGGATCCGATCGATATGGGTTCCTTTGAGTCTGACATGCGCAAGGCCAGGAAACAAAGGGCGATATGCAGCGTTTGGTTTTGAAATTCGGTGGCACGTCGATGGGCGCGGTGGAGCGCATCCAGCGTGCCGCCCGCATCGTGGCCGCTGCGCGCCAGGAGGGGCAGGGGCTGTGCGTGGTGGTTTCGGCCATGGCGGGCGAGACCGATCGCTTGGTGCGCCTGGCCCGCGAAGCGGGCGGGGAGATCGCCGGCGGGCCGGCGGTGTTCGGGCCCGGTTTTGACGATGAATATGACGTGATCGTCGCGGCCGGAGAGCAAGTGGCCACCGGCCTGCTGGCTTTGGCCTTGCGCCAATTGGGCCTGCCGGCGCGCTCCTGGCAGAATTGGCAAATCCCCATCCGCACGGATGGCGATCACGCGCGTGCCCGCATCCAGGCCATCGAGAGCGCGCAATTGGGCGCGCGCATGGATGGCGGGGAAGTGGCCGTCATTCCGGGGTTTCAGGGCATTTGCCCCGATGGGCGGATCACCACCTTGGGGCGCGGCGGTTCCGATACCAGCGCCGTGGCCATGGCCGCCGCTTTGCGCGCGCAGCGTTGCGATATCTATACGGATGTGGATGGCGTCTACACCACCGATCCCCGAATCGTGAAGAACGCCCAGCGCCTCGATCGCATAGCCTATGAAGAAATGCTGGAACTGGCCAGCCTTGGGGCCAAAGTGTTACAGACGCGCTCTGTAGAATTGGCCATGGCGCACCAGGTGAAAGTGCGGGTGTTATCCAGCTTTCTGGAGCCCGGAATCGCACAAATCGGCACCCTGGTGTGCGCGGAGGATGAGGCGAAGGTGGAACAGCGGATCGTATCGGGCGTGGCCTATTCGCGCGATGAGGCGCGGGTGGCGCTGTTTGGCGTGCCGGATAATCCGGGCGTGGCCGCCGAGATTTTCGGCCGGCTGGCCAAGGCCGGCGTCAATGTCGATATGATCGTGCAAAGCCAGGCGCGGCGCGAAGGCGCGCAAAACATCGTGTTCACCGTGACCGAGCGCGAAGCCCAGCGCGCGCTCGATGCGGTGCGGGCCGGGCCCGGCCTGGGCTTTGAAGAGGCGCAGGTGCGCCGCGACGTGGCCAAGGTTTCGGTGATTGGTATCGGCATGCGCAGCCATACCGGCGTGGCGCACACGATGTTTGCGGCTTTGGCTTCAAAGGGCATCAATATTGAGGCCATCTCCACCTCGGAAATCAAGATTTCCGTTCTCATCGACGCGCAGTATGTAGAACTGGCCGTGCGCGCTTTGCACACCGCTTATGGGCTTGACGCGGCCGCCTAAGAGCGTCGCGAATGTGAGGATAGCCCCATGGCGACCTCGGCGCCGGGAGGATCGCGGGTCATCTTGCGCCGCCTGCGCGAGATCATGGCCGTCGGAGACGATGTGCAGACGCGCCTCGATCGGCTCGTGGCCATGATCGCCTCGACCATGGTGGCCGATGTCTGCTCCATCTATCTGCGGCGCGGCGAGGCGCTGGAATTGTTCGCCACCTTGGGTCTGCGCGCCGAGGCGGTGCACCGCACGCGCTTGCGGCTCATGGAGGGGCTGGTCGGGCTGGTCGCCGAGAGCGGCCGCCCCTTGAACATCGCCGATGCGCCGCACCATCCGCGTTTTTCTTATCGCCCCGAGACGGGGGAGGATCCCTATAACGCCTTTTTGGGCGTGCCGGTTCTGCGCAGCGACCGGGTGTTTGGCGTGCTGGTGGTGCAAAACCGCGTCGCCAAAACCTATGACGAGGACGAAGTCGAGGCGCTGCAAACCATCGCCATGGTGCTGGCCGAGATGGTGGCCGGCCTGTCCCATGATCGGACCTTTCTGGCCGAAGTCGAGGTGCGGCTCAGCCGGCCAGAGCGCCTGGTCGGCCGGGCCTTCAGCGATGGCACAGCCATTGGCGTGGCTGTCTTGCATGAGCCGCACGCCCCTTTGGGCCGCTTGATCGCCGATGATCCCGTATTGGAAAATGCCCGCCTGCAAGCGGCGCTGCAAAGCGTGCGTCAGGGCCTGGACGCCATGCTCGAGGGGGAAGGCGGGCGCCTTTCCGGGGCCTCGCGCGAGGTGCTCGAAACCTTCCGCCTGCTGGCGCAGGATCGCAGTTGGGAACAGCGCCTGCAGGAGGGCATTGGGGCCGGCCTCTCGGCCGAGGCGGCGGTGGAACGCGCCCGCCAGCAGCACCGGGCCAAGCTGGCCTCGGTGCGCGATCCGTATCTGCGCGATCGCCTGCACGATCTGGAGGATTTGGACAATCGCCTGCTGCGGGCGCTGGCGCAACCGGGCGGGCTCGGCAAGGCGGAAATGCCGGCTAACGCCATCCTCATCGCGCGCGATCTGGGGCCGGCGGAATTGCTGGAATATGGCAATGACCGCCTCAAGGGCATCGCCTTGGAGGAGGGGGGGCCGTCTTCGCACGCGGTGATCGTGGCCCGCGCCTTGGGCATTCCCATGATTGGGCGCTTGCAGGGCCTGCTGCGCATGATCGAAACGGGCGATGTGATCACCCTCGATTCCGAGCAAAGCGAGGTGCATTTGCGGCCGCGGGCCGAGGTGCTGGCCGCCATGCAGCAGCGCCAGGCCATGCAATCGGAGCAGGCCGCCGAACTGGCCAAATTACGGGATTTGCCGGCCAGAACCTTGGATGGATACCAAGTCGGCCTGTCCATCAATGCCGGCCTTGCTTTGGATTTGCGGAATCTGGAAGGGGCCGGCGCGGAGGGCGTGGGCCTGTTTCGCACCGAGTTTCAATTCATGGTCTCGGAAACCTTGCCGCGCCTGCGGGCGCAGACCAAGCTTTACGCGGAAATCCTGGATTTGGCGGGGCGGCGCCCCGTGACCTTCCGCACGCTGGATATCGGCGGCGACAAAATCTTGCCCTATGTCACCGCCGAGCGCGAAGACAACCCGGCCTTGGGCTGGCGGGCTTTGCGCATCGGGCTCGATCGGCCGGCTTTGCTGCGGTATCAGTTGCGGGCGCTGGTGGAGGCGGCCGATGCGCGCGCGCTTCGGGTGATGTTCCCCCTCGTGGCCACCATCGAAGAATTCGAGGCGGCCCGTGCCTTCATGCAGCGCGAACTGGAATTGGCCTATCGCAAGGGGCGGGCGGGGCCCAGCTCTCTGGAGATCGGGGCCATGCTGGAGGCCCCCTCCTTGGGCTTTGCCATCGATCAGCTGGCCGGGCGCGCCGATTTTCTTTCCATCGGCACCAATGATCTGATGCAATATTTTTTCGCGGCGGATCGGGGCAATGCCCGGGTTTCGGATCGCTATGATCTGCTTTCCTTGCCGGCGCTGCGCTTTTTGCGGCAGATATCCAGAGATGCGGCGGCGGCCAATCTGCCGATTTCCATTTGCGGCGAGGCGGCCGGAAAAACCTTGGAAGCCATGGCTTTCTTGGCCTTGGGGTTCGAGCGGCTATCCATGCCGGCCGGGCGCGTGGCCCCGGTCAAGCGCATGGTGCGCTCGCTTGATCGCGGCGCGGCCACAGCCGCGCTGAACGCTTTGCTGGATGCCCCCGGCCCGCCCGTGCGAGAGGGTTTGTTAACCTTCGCGCAAGGTGCAGCTGTCATGCTTTAACGCGTTGTAACACTGGCCGCAGAATTGTATCACGGGATCGTGGCGCAAAACTTGCGTGTTCCGGGCCAGATTATAGGCTCTTGAAGATGTTGCTTCCGTCAGATAAGATTGAATCGAGTTCAGAGATAATGGCAAAGGTGCGGGTTTTGCCGCGGCCAGAGCAGGTTTTGCGCGCCGGTGAGCGGCTGCGCGCGGCGCGGCTCGCGCAGGGGCTGAGCTGCGAGGAGCTCGGCACGCGTCTGCGCGTGCGCCCCGATTTCCTGGAGGCCCTGGAAAACATGGACATTAAGCTGTTGCCGGGGCGGGCCTATGCCATGGCCTATTTGCGCAGCTATGCCATGGCGCTGGGCCTTGATGCCCGCGAATTGACCGATCAATTCGAGCGCGAATCGGCCCTCACGCGCGAGGATGCGCTCCCGCAAATCCGCGACCCTAAAACGCGGCCCAATCCGCACCGGCCCTGGATGGCGGCTTTGGCGGTCATGGGCGCGTTGACGCTGTTCATCGGCTGGCGGGTGCTGGTATCGAGCCCGGCCGCCCCGGATGCCGAGCCGGTCAGTGAGGCCAATGCCAGCGTTATCGCCGATGATCGCCCGCCGCTCACCGAGTTCAGCACCATCGCGCCGGGGCAATCGGTGGTGGAAATTTATGCTTTGGCCCCCCAATGGATCGAGGTCCGCGGCCCGGACGGCACGATTTTCCTGTCGCGGGAGCTGAAAGCCGGTGAGCGCTATCGCCCGGATATCGGCGCGGGCTGGACGATCCACGCCCGCGATGGCAGCGCCTTTGAAATTTATGTCGATGGCACCAGCATCGGCGTGCTGGGCAAAGCGGGCGCGCCGGTATTGGGCCGGGCCGTCGATGGGCTGGCCTTGCGCACCTTGGCCAAGCGCTGAGCCCAGAAACCGGCCCATAGCCGGCCAATCGCGCCAATCCTGCACAGGAAGTGTTGCCGAAATCTTCCGCTTGCGGCACAGGATGGCCAATTCGCTCGTCTGCTAGGAAAGCACAGCATGGCCGGTCACGACGATATCCATAGCATTCGCCCTTGGCGGCGGATCGAGCGGCGCAAATGCCGGAAAATCCGCGTGGGTTCGGTGGAGGTGGGCGGCGATGCCCCCATTTCCGTGCAATCCATGACCAATACGCCCACCACGGATGTGGCCGCCACCTTGGAGCAGATCCGCGGCCTGGTGGAGGCCGGTGCCGATATCGTGCGCGTTTCCTGCCCCGATCCCGAAAGCACGGCCGCTTTCGCCAAGATCGTGCGCGAAGTGAAAGTGCCCTTGGTAGCCGATATTCACTTCCATTATAAGCGCGCCATCGAGGCGGCCAAGGCGGGCGCGGCCTGCCTGCGCATCAATCCCGGCAATATCGGCAACGCATCGCGGGTGAGGGAAGTGGTGCAGGCCGCCAAGGATCACGGCTGTTCCATGCGCATCGGCGTCAATGGCGGCAGCCTCGAGCGTCATCTGCTCGAAAAGTACGGCGAGCCCTGTCCCGAGGCGATGGTCGAAAGCGCGCTGGATCACGCCCGCATCCTCGATGACCACGACTTCCACGACTACAAGATTTCTGTGAAGGCCTCCGACCCCTTCCTCACC
>CAZAGL010000034.1:2669-13206 GCA_964484435.1 uncultured Caulobacteraceae bacterium | reverse complement strand
CGCCCGCCACCGAGGTGGAGGCCGGCGCAGACTGATAGCGCAAGGGCTCGAACAGGGTCTTGCCGCCGATGGGCGTCAATTCGTAGATCGCCGTGACGCTGGCCCCGGAGCCGACTTCCCCGGCATCGACCCGATCATTGGCGAAATCCTCCCGGGCCAAGGCGCGCGTTTCATAGCCGATCAGGCGATATTCGGCGATGCGCGCCGGGTTGAACTCGATCTGGATTTTCACATCATCCGCGATCGGGAATAACGAGGCCTGGATCTCATCGTGCAAAACCTTGCGCGCTTCGGCCAGGGTGTCGATATAGGCGGCATTGCCATTGCCTTTTTGGGCCAGGGTTTGCATCAAGGCATCGTTGTAATTGCCGCGCCCATAGCCCAAGACGGTCAGATAAATCCCGGTTTCGCGCTTGGCCGCGACGAAGTCTTCCAGGCGCTGATCGCTGGTGATCCCGACATTGAAATCCCCATCGGTGGCGATCAGCACGCGGTTGATGCTGGCACGATCAAAATTGCGCTCCGCGAGGGCGTAAGCCAAAGCCAAGCCCTCTCCGCCGGCGGTGGAGCCGCCAGCCTTGAGCGCATCGAGTGCACCGAGAATTTTGCCCTTTTCGTTTCCGGGCGTTGGCTCCAGCACCATTCCGGCCGCGCCGGCATAGACGGCGATGGAGATGCGGTCACGCGGGCTTAATTGATCGACCAGCACCTGGATGCTTTGCTTGACCAAAGGCAGCTTGTTGGGCTCATCCATGGAGCCCGATACATCGAGCAGCAACACAAGATTGAGCGGTGGGCGCTCGCGGGGCGGCTCGGCATAGCCTTGCAGGCCAATGTGCAGCAGGGTTTTTCCCGCAGCCCACGGCGATGGGGCCAGCGCGATGAACGGCTTGAAGGCCTCATCCCGACTGACCGGCAGCGGATAATCATAATCGAAGTAATTGAGCAATTCCTCGATGCGCACGCCGTCGCGCGGCGGGACATTGCCTTGCTGCAGATAGCTGCGCACCAGCCCATAAGAGGCGGTATCGACATCGATGGAAAAGGTGGAAACCGGCTCGTTGGCAACGGATTTCACGCCATTGGGCACCACATCGCGATAGCGCTCGGTATCGACCACTTGCGGCGAGCCCCGCGCGAGGCGAGCGCCAGCGACAGCGATTGCCCCATCGGTCAGGACTCGAGTTTTCGGGCTGTACAGGACGATTGGCGGAGGAGCGGAACTTGCCCCGATTGCGGGTGCGGGCACGGATGGAGGGAGCGTTGTCGTTGGCGGCGCAGGCGGGCGTGGGGGCGGCGAAAGGGCTGGCTCGTCTTGGATTGGCTGAGGTGCCTTGGCGATCGGCCCAGCGCAGGAGCCCATGAGCAATCCAAGGCCCACAACCATCGCGCTGAAACCAAATGCCCGCATCTCGGCCTCCTGATGAACGTTTCTGCATCAAAAGCAAAACAGGGGGCCAAATCATGGCCAAGGAGGTTATCGCGGTTTGTGTTTGGAGCGGATCCAGGTGTCGACCCGGATATCCATGACGCGTAGAGGAAGTTCGCCGCCAGCCAGGATCAAAGCGTGGAAGCTGCGAATGTCAAAATCGGGGCCAAGGCCGATGCGGGCGCGATCGCGCGCCGCCACGATCCGATTGCGACCGATTTCGCCTGCCGCGCCTGCGCCTGGGCAGGCCATCATGCGATCCACGGCCAAAGCCGCATCCGGCCAAGCCAGGCCCGCTTGGCTCTGCAGGAAAGCGATTGCGCCCTCCCGCGCAAGGCCCTTGGTGGCCAGATCGAAATCGCACATCAGGCAGATGCAGTTGCGCAATTGGGCACCGAGAAAGCCGATGCGCTGCCAGGGATCGGCTTCAAAGAGGCCGTATTCATCTGCCAATTGTGCGGCATAGGCAGTCCAGCCGCGCTCGAAGGCGGGAAAGCCGATCATTTGCAAGGCGATGGGCAGGTTGGCACCCTTGGCCAGCACCGACAGCACATGCCGCCCTGGTATGCCATGCGAAAAGGCGAGATTGGCCAAAGCGAAGCTCGGCTGGCCGCGCAGGCTGGCCAGGTCCAGATGGAGGATGGCGCGGTCTTCAGCGCGTGGCCCAGCCGGGCGATAGCGCGCGCCGTCTTCCCCGAGTCCATTTGGCTGGGCCATGAATTCCATTTTCAGCGCCGAGAAGGCCTTGGTTTCGAACCAGTTTGCCGATTGGCCACTGGCCGCCGTGAAATGGCCCTGCAACTGGCTGATCAAGGCCTCGGGGCTCATGGCGGAAAGATCGAAGCGCGGATCGGCCGCCAATTGGCTGAGCCTTTGCCCCACCGCGCCATCGATCACGCCCAGGGCCCGCAGGCTCATGTCCAGTTGATCGCTGATGGCCTTGGCATGCGCCTGGGCTGCGAGATAGGCCTTGTCGATATCGACCACATCGCCGGTTTGAAAGCGTAGCCCGGCCCGGAGCCAATCTCTGGAACCCTGCGCGGGCACCCGTTGCGGCATGGCACGCTGCGCCTCGCACAGGCGAGCCGTGCGGGCGATGGCGGGGAAAATGGCCCGCTCAACCAGGGCTTCGGCCTGGGTCACTAGCGCCTGCGCCCGCTCCTGGGCGGGATCTGGCGGGGCCGGTGCCGCGGCCGGGATGGGCTGCGCATCCGGATTTTCCGGGGCAGAAGCTGCCAGCAGGCCCAAAGCCCGCATATGGCCGAGCAGGGGGGCCAGGAAGGGCCCGGCATTCGGGGCCTGGCCCACAAGCTGCGTACAGGTATTGGCCAATCGTTCGAGGATGGCCGGCGGGGCCACCCAGCCTTGCCGCGCCTGCATGGCGGCGTCTTCCGCCTCGGCGTCGAGCACATGCGCGCATTGGCCGAGCAGCACAACATAATCTTCCGCATCGGCAAGATCACGGATCGGCGCGGCATTGGCCAGGATTGCCGGCAAGCTGGTGACGGCGGCGCGATCGGGGTGCAAGACGAAGGGGGCCGGCCCTTCGCTTTGCGAAAAGCGCCCAAGCCCCAGATGCAAAGCCGGCTCCAGGCGCGAGAAATGCGCGATCAGCACGTCGAAAAGCGGCAAATCCTTGCGAGACAGCGCCCGCGCCTCCAGCCCCAACAGCTCGGTCAAGCCGCGCAAGGCCTGGGAGCGGGCCAATTCCCCAGCCAGGGGGCCGCGCTCCGTCAGCTTGGTGAGATTGGCCCCATCCGGCAATAGGCGCAAAAAGGCGGCGCGCTCAGGGTCACCGGCGATCAGCTCCTCGCCAAATTGCTTGACCATGCCGGCGAACACGGTTTCGGCCGGGGCCGCGCGGCGCGCGCAGCTGGCCAATGCAAGCAGGCTCGCGGCTTGCAACAGGGTGCGGCGATCCAGCGTGTTGTGATCCATGGGCCACATTCCTAGCAGGCGCGCAGCCCAGCAAAAGCAGAAAAGCGCGTCTCCTGCTTAGGCCACGCGCGCAACTTGTGGCTGCAAGGCGCGCTCCGAGATGGAAAGCGAGAAGGTGGTGCCAACATTCACCGCGCTGTTCACACGGACATCGCCGCCCAGCAAATGCGCCAGGCGCTGGGTGATCACCAGGCCCAGCCCCGTGCCATGGGAGCGGCGATGGCCATCGGTATCGACCTGCACAAAGGCCTGGAACAGCTTGCTCACCTGCTCTGGCGTCATGCCGCAGCCGGTATCGGTGACATCGATCGTCAACACCGAGAGCCGATCCTTATCGGCCCGGCGCGCATGCACGGTGATATTGCCGCCTTGGGTGAATTTGTTGGCGTTCGAAAGGAGGTTCAGCACGCATTGGCGCAGCTTCAAGGCATCGCTTTCGATCGTCGTTACCTCTGGGCTGATCACGAGATGGATGCTGTTGCCGCGCCCGGTGGCGGCCGGCTCCAGGATGTCTACGCTTTCCTGCAGCAGCTTTTTGACGTCCACGCAGGTGAGGGACAATTCCATCCGCCCGGCTTCGATCTTGGAAAGATCCAAAATGCCGTTGATCAGGCCCAGCAATTGGCGCGCCGCACGCACAATGCGCTGGGAATCCTCAACAGATTGCGCAAGGCCCGTATCGGCGAGATCTTCACCAAGGATTTCGGCATAGCCGATCACGGCATTGAGCGGCGTGCGCAATTCATGGCTGACATTGGCCAGGAATTCGGTTTTGGCGGCACTGGCGGTTTGGGCGAGCTCGCGCGCTTGGCGCAACGCTTCGACGGAATCGAACAAGGCGCGGTCACGTAATTCGATTTCCGCCAGCAGCCTGGCCAGGCGCTGGTGCAAGGCCCCGAACGCCGAAACGCCTTCCTCGATATGCGCGGCAATGCGCTGCTGCGGCGGCAAGAGCTGGCCGGTTTCGCGCGCCAGGGTTTCGATCAAAGTACGCTTGCCTTGCAGCTTGACCTCGGCACGGGCCATCGCATGGGCGAAATCCAGCTCGATCTGCTTGCGCTCACTGATATCGATGGACATGATCACGATGCGCCCGGGATGGCCTTGGGGCGTGGCCAGCGATTGCGCGGTCGATGTGCACCAGATCACCGAGCCATCGGGCTGGAGGATGCGGTGCTCGGCTGTGTAGCGGCCGGGCCGGGCGCGTGCCTGTTCGATCACCGCGCGGACATGATCGCGATCATTGGGATGGACGGGTTCGCAGCTGACCACGAGCTTATAGCTGGGCTCTTGTCCGAACAGGGTTTTCAGGCGCGCATCGGCTTCCAAGGTGCGGGTCGCGAAATCGATTTCCCAAACGGCGGCGCGCGTGCCATCCAGCGCCACGCACAAGCGGGTTTCGGCGCTTTGCTTGCGCTTTTCGGCTTCGATCAAGGCCGTGACATTTTCGGCGTAGATGATCACGCCTTTGATATCGGCACCAGATTTCCAGGGATGGACTTCCCAGGTGCTATAAAAGACATGCCCGGCATTGATGCGCACCTCGTCGCGCTCATAGCGCACGGTTTCGCCGTTCATGGCGCGTTGGATTGCCTCATGCCAATGGGCTGGCACATGAGGATAAAAATCCACATAGCATTTGCCGACCATCGCCAGCTTGGACAGCCTATGATACCGCCGGAAGCGATCGGAGACCGCCACGATGCGCCCATCGGTGTCCAGCAAGGCCGCGCTCAGCGCGGATTGATCGAACAGAAGCCGGGAAATCGCCTCCTCGCGTTCGGCCCTGGCCAGAGCCGTGCGCATGGCGCAGACATTGCGCTCATGACGGTTCCACAGCATGGCGACCAGCCCAACGCAAATCGCCCCGGCCACGGATGGCAGCAATTGGCTCAGCATCGCTCCGCCGTTCAAGAACACGCTGAGGGCGGGGGCCAAGATCAAAGAGGTGGCGTGCGGCAAGGCGGTAGCGATGCGGATATTGCCCAAAGCATCGCGATCGAACAGGGCCCCCAGCAGCATCACGCACCAGATCAAGGCCGCGCCTGCGGCGGCTTCCGGCGTGCCATGGGCCCACAAAATCCCCGCCGGCACAGCCAGCAGGGAATTGCAGATCAGCGCCGCGATCAGCAGGCCGGCATTGCGTGTATGCTGGCCGCGCGCATGGCGATCCAGCCAACGCAAAGCCGGGGGCTTGGCCGCGAAAATCACCAGCATGCAAATGCACAAGGCGATGATATAGGATTGCCCGGTGACGCCCCAAGCGAACAGGCACAGGCCCGCCCCGACGCCGCAGCGCAACTTCAGATCATGCGCCCGAATTTCGGCTACTTCGGCCGGTGCGGGCAGGGAAAACAACATGAGAACCTCTTCGCGATCATATTGAACAGGAAATAGTAAAATTTTCACAACTTGATCAGTTTCAGCCCCATCGAGTAAGGTTTTTCATGCAGCGCGCAGCGGATGTTTTGGTCGAATTGCTGGCCGCACAAGATGTCGGTAAGATTTTCTGTGTTCCCGGCGAGAGTTATTTGTCGGCCTTGGATTCCCTTTATGGCCATGGGAATTTGCAAGTGATCGCCTGCCGCCATGAGGCCAGCGCCTGTCATGCCGCCGAAGCACACGCGAAGTTTACTGGTAAGACTGGCATCTGCTTTGTCACGCGCGGGCCGGGGGCCATGCAGGCGGCCATCGGCGTCCATACCGCCCAGCAGGATTCCACGCCCTTGATCCTGTTCATCGGGCAAGTGGCGCTGGCCGATAAGCACCGCGAAGCCTTCCAGGAAATGGATTATGGGGCGGTGTTCGGCTCGGTGGCCAAATGGGTGGCCGAGGTGCCCAGCGCCGAGCGCATGGGCGAATATGTCGAGCGGGCGTTTCGGATCGCACGCGCGGGGCGCCAAGGCCCGGTTGTGCTGGCGCTGCCCGAAGAGGTGCTGGATGGCCCATGCCCCTTGCCGGTTATCAGCGTGCCCGAGGCCCATGCCGGTGCGTTGAGCCCGCGTTTTCTGGAGGCCCTGCGCGCGCGGCTGCAGGCGGCGCGCCGGCCCATGCTGGTGCTGGGCGGCTCAGGCTGGACCCAAGACGCATGCACCGCCATCGCCGAGTTTGCGCAGAACAATGCCTTGCCGACGGCGCTTTCCTTTCGCCGCAAGCATTTGCTGGATAATGAAAGCCCGGTTTATGTCGGGGATCTGGGCCTGGGGCCGAACCCGGCCTTGATCAACGCCATGCGCGAGGCCGATCTCATCGTCGCGCTTGGGGCGCGGCTGGGCGAAAACCCCACCCAGGGCTATTCGCTGTTTTCCCGAGCACAGACGGCGCAGGTTCTGGTGCATATCCATGCCGGGGCCGAGGAGATCGGCAAGGTCTGGCCCGCCAGCCTCAGCGCCATCGCTGGGCCGCAAGAGGCGGCCTTTGCGCTGTGCAGCCTGCGCGTGGAAACGCCATGGGCTGCCAGAACCGAGCAATTGCGGGCCAATTATGAGGCGTTTTCCAGCCCCATCCCCGTGCAAGGTGCGCTCAATCTTTCCGAGGTCTTTGCGCATATGCGCGCGGTGCTGCCGGCCGATGCCGTGGTGTGCAATGGGGCGGGCAATTATGCCGCCTGGCTGCACCGCTTTTACCGCCATCGCGGCTTCGCCACCCAACTGGCCCCGACCAGCGGGGCGATGGGCTATGGCCTGCCCGCGGCGTTGGCCGCCAAGCTGGCGGCACCCGAACGCGAAGTGTTCGCCATCGCCGGGGATGGCTGCTTTCTCATGGCTGGTCACGAATTTGCTAGCGCCCACCAATACGGGGCCGGGCTGATCGTGCTGGTGATCGACAATAGCGGCTTTGGCACCATTCGCATGCACCAGGCCCGCCGCTTTCCCGGGCGGATCAGCGCCACCTTGCTGCAAAACCCCGATTTCGTGCGCTATGGCGAGAGCTATGGGGCCTTTGCCCAGCGCGTGGAAAGCACGCAGGCGTTCCCGGCGGCCTTGGCCAGCGCCCGGGCCTGCGGGCGTCTTGCTCTGCTTCATCTTGTTACAGCATTGGAGGATATCGCACCTGGACAAACGTTAAAGGAAATCGAGAAGTCGTGATGGGCTTCACGTAAGTGTTTACGAAACGTAACTGGGTTTTTTTGCCGCAGGCCGTAAAGTCCAGGAATTGGTAAAACGCTGAAGCGTGTGATGCCGTGTGTGGTAGGGAGTGCTCCAATGTCAAAGTCGCCCGGGCCATTGTCCAAAATTCCCGGAAGCGGGGCATCCTTCGCTGATCACGCGCCGCCTCCGCTGATGACGCTGCCGTTCACGGAAATGTCCAAGGTCTTGATCCGGGCGCATCGCAATGCCTGGGCCTTGACGGAAGTGAACCGGACTTTGCTCGATTCCCTGCGCAGCGTGGTGCGTCGCCAGCAGGATTTGGCCATGCAGATCGCCGAACAGGCGCAAACGCGGGCGCGCCAGGGCGAATCGATCAATCCGGCCGAAATGTTCGATCGCGCCGCCGATGCGGTGCGCGAGATCGGCCAGGCCTGTATCGACGCGCAATTGAGCGCGATCCGCCAATTGGAGGCGCAGTCGAGCCAGCCGGCACCGAATTTAGCAGAGCCGCCAGCGGCCCAGCCTGGGCGCACCAACGGGGTGTGAGGCCCGCAGGTTTGCGGGCTGGTGTGTCGTTAACACGGCACGGATCCGCCTGCATCGGGGCCCAGCCAATCTTCCAGCGCGGCAGGCCCATCCGCACCTAAACGCGGCGGCGCGGCGGGGGCGCGGGCCGGCGTTTCGCTGAATATCACGGGATGGCGCACCAATCGCGCGCGCGCGCCATCCTCGCGCAGCGTTTCGGCCAGGAGGGCGCGGGCTGCGATATGGGGGTCTTCCAAGGCCTCTGCCAAGGTTTGGATCGGCCCGCAGGGCACGCCCGCGGCATTGAGACGTTCGAGCCAATAGGCGCAAGATTGCGCGGACATCAGCGCGTTCAGCGCCGCATCCAAAGCATCGCGATGCGCCAGGCGGGCCCGATTATCCAGAAAACGGCCATCTTGGCTGAGCGCCGGCGCGCCGATGGCCGCGCACAGCGCCCGGAACTGGCCGTCATTGCCCACCGCCACGATCACCTGGCCGTCCTTGGCGGGATAGGGCCCATAGGGCGTGAGATTGGGATGGGCATTGCCCAACCGCCCCGGCGCGGTGCCGGAGGCGAGATAATTTTGCGTCTGATTGGCCAAAGCGGCGATCTGGCAATCGAGCAGCGCCACATCGAGATGCTGGCCCTGGCCGGTGCGCTCGGCATGGCGCAGGGCGGCCAGGATGGAAAATGCCCCATAGAGCCCGGCAAACAGATCGGCCACGGCCACGCCCACTTTCATGGGCGGGCCTTGCGGCTCTCCCGTCACGCTCATCAGGCCGGACATGGCCTGGATGATGTAGTCATAACCGGGGCGCTGGGCGTGCGGCCCGGTTTGGCCAAAACCGGTGATGGAGCAATAGACCAGTTTGGGATGGATTGCGTGCAGGCTGGGATAATCCAACCCGTATTTGGCCAGGCCGCCCAATTTGTAATTCTCAACCAGAATATCGGCGCGCAAAGCCAGCCGGCGCAGCAAATCCGCCCCTTCGGGCTTGGAAAAATCCAGCGCCAAGGAGCGCTTGGAGCGATTGGCGCAGAAATAATAGGCGGCCTCTTTGGGCGCGCCTTCCCCATTCGTGACGAAGGGCGGGCCCCAGGCGCGCGTGTCATCGCCGCTGGCCGGGTGCTCGATCTTGAGCACGTCCGCGCCCATATCGGCCAGCATTTGCGTGGCCCAGGGGCCGGCCAGCACCCGCGAAAGATCCAAGACGCGCACGCCGCTTAGTGGATAAACGGGCTGGGGGGCTAAGCTCATGGGCCATCTCCGGCAAGGCGGCGAAACGGGGTGTGTTGGGCCAGGATTTCGATCTCATCGGCCATGGCCGGGCTTTCTTGGCGCAGATACGCCGCCACGGCATCACGCAATCCCCGATGCGCGATCCAATGGGCTGAGGCGGTGGCCACCGGCTCGTAGCCGCGCGCCAATTTATGCTCGCCTTGGGCCCCGGCTTCCACATGGGCAAGGCCCCGGGCGATGGCCAGATCGATGGCCTGGTAATAGCACAGCTCGAAATGCAAGAAGGAATGATCCTCCAGCCGGCCCCAATAGCGGCCGAGCAGGCGATCCCCGCCCAGAAAATTGAGCGCGGCGGCGATGGTGCGGCCCTCCCGTTTGGCCAGAAACATGACGATGGAGGGGGCGAGGCGCTCCCCGATCAGGCGGAAAAAGGCGCGGTTTAGATAGGGGCTGCCCCATTTGCGGGCTCCCGTATCCTGATAGCAGGCGAAAAAGGCGTCCCAATCCGCTTCATCAAGATCGCGCCCGGCAATGTGCGTGATGGTGAGGCCCTCGACGGCGCGCGCCCGCTCGCGCCGGATGGATTTGCGTTTTTGCGAGGACAGCGTGGAAAGAAAATCGGCAAAGCTGGAATAGCCGCGATTGTGCCAATGAAATTGCACGCCGACGCGGCCCAGCAGGCCCTCGGCCTGCGCGGCACTGGCTTCGCTGGGTGTCAAGAAATTGAGGTGGAGTGAGGAAAGGTGTCGCTCAATGGCATGGGCCAAAGCCCCGCGCAGCAGGCCGGCGCGGATCGACGCAGAAGCGGCCAGAATGCGCCGCCCGGTCACCGGGGTGAAGGGCACGGCCCCCAGCAATTTCGGATAATATGCCCCGCCCGCGCGGTGCAAGGCATCGGCCCAGGCATGATCGAAGACATATTCTCCATAAGAATGCCCTTTGAGATAGAGGGGCATCGCGCCGATCAAATTTCCTTCGCCATCGCGGGCCAGAAGGTGCTGGGCAGCCCAGCCGGTCTGCGGGGCAACGCATTGGCTGGCCTCCAGCGCCTGGAGCCAATCCCAGGAGAGGAATGGGTCAAAGCCGGCCGCATCGGGATTGGCGAGGCCATCCCAGGCCTGGCGATCCACCCGGGTGAGCGAATCGATGATCTCCAAGTGCAGGCCGGGCATGTCTCGGGCAATTCTCACGCGATTTCGAAAACCCCATCAACTTCCACGGCAAAGCCGAGGGGCAGATTGGCCACGCCAACCGCCGAGCGGGCATGGCGGCCCGCTTCGCCGAAAACCTCCACGAACAAATTGGAACAGCCG
>CAZAGL010000034.1:0-2659 GCA_964484435.1 uncultured Caulobacteraceae bacterium | reverse complement strand
CCGTTGATGACCATGGGAATCGCATCGAAATCGGGTGTGACATTAATAAACCCATTGAGCTTGATCACCCGCTTCAGGCGATCGAGATCGCCTTCGCAGGCCAAATTCAGCTGGGCGATCAGATTGATCGCACACAGCCTGGCGGCCGCCTGCCCCGATTCGAGTTGCAGATTTTGGCCCAACCGGCCCTTGATTCCCCCGTCCGCGGCGATGGAAACCTGCCCGGAAATGTGCACCAAACCGCCCGAACGGGTGAATGGAATATAGCTGGCGACCGGGGCAGGCGGGGTTGGCAGAGTGATGTTCAGTTCCAAAAGGCGGTTGGCGATCTGGCCCATATTTCTGCTCCAAGCTTGTGGGCCAAGGAAATTTGGCTTGGCCATATTGGGTGTGGATCAAAATGATCGTCTCGCCATAATGCAGACGACAGCGCATGGGCAGTGTTTTGTGCAGGATCGATCGGAGGGCAAGGCTTGATTAACAGGCGCTGGCGTAAGGGTGGGCTTGATACCGGTGCAGGGTGCGCCGGCGAGGCAAGGGGCCGGTGCCGCATGGCGTCTCCATGAGCAAGACGGTTCTCATCGTTGAGGACAACGAGCTCAACATGAAGCTGTTCAACGATTTGTTGGAGGCTTCGGGCTATTCCACGGTGAAAACCCGCGATGGGCGCACCGTGCTGGAGCTTGCGCGCGCGCATAAGCCCAATCTGATCATCATGGATATTCAGCTGCCGGAGGTTTCCGGCCTGACGATCACCAAACGGCTGAAAGAGGATGCCGGGCTCAAAGCCATCCCGGTCATGGCCGTGACGGCCTTCGCCATGCGCGGTGATGAGCAGAAAATGCGCGAGGGCGGCTGCGAGGCGTATCTTTCCAAGCCGATCTCCGTGCGCGTCTTTCTCGAAACCGTCAAACGCCTGATTCGCTGAGGGGATTACCATGAGTGGCCGTATTCTGGTGGTGGACGATCTGGCCGTGAACCGGCGGCTGATGGAAGCCATGCTGGCGCGCGATTATTATGATGTGAGCTTTGCCGATGGCGGCGAGGCGGCGATCGAAATGGCGCTCAAGGACCCGCCCGAGCTCGTCCTGCTGGATGTGCAAATGCCGCGCAAAAGCGGGCTCGATGTGTGCCGGGAGCTCAAGGCCCATGCCTTGACCTGCCATGTGCCGATCATCCTGATCACCGCCAATGGCGATCGCCAGGCCCGTTTGGATGGCCTGCTGGCGGGCGCGGATGATTTCCTGGCCAAGCCGGTCGATAGCCTGCAACTCAGTGCCCGGGCCCGCAGCCTGATTCGGCTGAAGCGTTCGGCCGATGAATTGCGCCGCCGCGTGGCCGATGGCCAGCGCCTGGGGCTGTCCAGCGAAGGCCATCGCATGATTTTTGGCCAGCCCAGCGTGGTGGTGCTGGATGATCCGACGCAAACGGCGCGCCCCCTGGGGGCCAGTCTGGAGGCCAGCTTCCGCGTTTCTTATGCCGATGCCGCGCAATTGGGCGCGAAAGCCGCCGATTATCCCGATCTGATGCTCGTGCCGCTCGCGGCCAAGGGCTGCGATCCCTTGGCTGTCGTGGCCAAAATGCAGGCGCGCGAAGCCTCTCGCGATGTGCAGATCCTGTGCGTTGCCGGGCCGAATGAGGCGGTTTTGGCCAATCGGGCCCTCGATCTGGGGGCGCATGATGTGCTGACGGCGCCGGTCGATGCCGAAGAGCTGCTGGCCCGCACGGGCACGCTTTTGCGCCGCAAGCGCCAGGTCGAGAGCCTGCGCATGCAGGTGGAAGACAGCTTTGAGCAGGCCGTCACCGATCCGCTGACCGGGCTCTATAACCGGCGCTATCTGCTTAGCCAGCTCCAGCCCTTGCTCAAGCGCGCCGAATTGGGCGGCCCGGCTTTGGCGGTTTTGGTGTTCGATCTCGATCATTTCAAGCGGGTGAATGATCGCTTTGGCCATGATGTGGGCGATGATGTGCTGCGCGAATTCGCAGCGCGGATCGCTTCCAATGTGCGGCCCACGGATTTTGTCTGCCGGCTGGGCGGGGAAGAGTTTGTGGTTGTGATGCCCAACACCACAAATGATTATGCGGTGCTGGCAGCCGAGCGCCTGCGCATGGTGATTTCGGGTGAGGATTTTGGCGTGCGCCGCGGGGGTGTCTGGCTGCGCGTTACCGTCAGCGTCGGCTTGGCCTGTTCGGAAAACGCGGCGTTCGCGCCGGATCAATTGCTGAAACAGGCCGATCAGGCCCTCTATCGCGCCAAGCAGGCCGGGCGCGATCGCGTGGCCTGCGCGGCCTGAGCGCCGCCGATTTACTTGATTTTGCCTTCGACGAATTCCACGTGCTTGCGCACGACGGGATCGTATTTTTTCAGCTTCATCTTTTCCGTCTTCGTGCGCGGATTCTTCTTCGTCACGTAGAAATAGCCGGTATCGGCCGTGGAATTGAGGCGAATCTTGATGGTGGCTGGTTTGGCCATGGCGTGAAAACCGATACCTTGAAAAGCAAGGCGCGGACCATACTGGTGCCGGCCCGGCTGTCAAGCTTGGCTTTGCGGTGCGCGTTTTCTACGCATGGGCTCGCCCCGGTATGGCACTTGCCCCCGTTTTCCCCGGTTCGGCGCAGCCGCAGCCGGGGATCGAGGGGCGTGGGGTGATGGGCTTGT
>CAZAGL010000033.1:0-13239 GCA_964484435.1 uncultured Caulobacteraceae bacterium | reverse complement strand
TGCTGGATTGGCTGAAACTGTTGGTGACCGATGATGTCGATCCCGAAACCCTGCGCAACAAGGAGCCGGGAAAATTGATCCCGCCGCTGCACGGGGCCTTGCTGAAAAACGAGGCCGATATCGCCTTGTTCGAGCGCCTGGCCTTCCTGGCCAAGCGCGAGCAGCGCGGCGGCTGAAAGGCTATCCGCCCGCAAGGGAGAATACTCTCCGCTTGCAGGGCAAATCCCGCAATGAGAAAATAGCTTCGGGTTCTTTTCGCGCATGCGGATCAGTTCAAGCGCATTCAGGAATTGCTGCCCGAGGACGTGCTTGATGTGACTGGCGGGACGTGTTGCGATACGTATTCTCGACTTACAGTAAATAACCCTTATGGCGCGCCCAGCCCAACCAACCCTGGTGGATTCCGCACCACTTCCGGAGGCACGTATCAGGGCGCAGACTGCCCTTGTTGATAGGATGCGAGGGGCCATTGCCCCTCGCATTGCCTTCGCTGGAGGAGCGCACCACATGTTTCACGCTTTGATGTTTGCCTTCATCGTTGCGGCCCAGGCGGCACCTGAAACCGAAGCCGCCCAGCCGCCCTCTGCTCAGGCATCGCAGGATGAAGACATCGTGATCCCAGCGAAAAAGCAAAGCCGACTTTGGCTAGAGGGCTTAGAGGCGTTCAAAGCCGGGCGCTATGCCGAAGCCGAGGAAAAGCTTTATACGCTCGAGCAGAGAGTGGAGACCGTTGCTAGATCTGAAGCGCAGTTGCTTGAGGAGTTGACTAGAGAGAGTCATAACTTCATCTTTACAGTAGATCGTGTCCCCGATGAGGGTGCCGCAATTGTCTATGTCCGCGGGATCGCGCAGGCACGCCAGGGCAAGCTCGATTTGGCAGCGGGCGCAATGAAGGAGGCCATGCGCATCGATTCCAGGTTTTTCGATGCCTATGTGGACCTCGCGCTCATTCAGGTGCTGCGCGGCAGGCCAGATCTCGCGCGCCGCCAACTGAAGTCCATGGCGAAGCTGATTTCCAAATGTGATTATAACTGCGCCGAAAAGCAGGCCCGGTATGAGCGGGTAAGAGAGGTGGCTGAGAATGGTGCCAATTCAGAGCAATAGCGGCTGATTCCATTGGCGCTGTTGAATTTGACACTCGGCCCAACACGCCCCCCCAGCTCGGATTCGAATGTCAAATTCGCTCCACCAGCCTACAAGCTCTTGCGGGCCGCCTGGTATTCGCTCACCCATTGCGCCACCCGCTCGGCGACGGTGGAAACATGATCCACCGCGCCGATGCCCTGGCCGCAGCCCCAGATATCCTTCCAGGCTTTGGCCTCGGTATTGCCGCCGGAGCCGAAATTCATCTTGGAGGGATCGGCCACGGCCAGATTATCAGGATCAAGGCCCGCCGCCCGGATCGAGGGCTTCAGATAATTGCCCAAAACCCCTGTGAACAGATTGGTGTAGACGATATCCTCGGCATGGCTTTGCGCGATCATCTCTTTGTAGCGCGCATCGGCATTGGCCTCCTGGGTGGCGATGAAGGCCGAGCCGATATAGGCCAGATCCGCGCCCAAGGCCTGCGCCGCCAGGATGGAGCGCCCCGAGGCAATGGCGCCGGAAAGCAAGAGCGGCCCGTCAAAAAACTGGCGGATTTCCTGCACCAAGGCGAAAGGCGAAAGCCCGCCCGCATGCCCGCCCGCCCCGGCGCACACCGCGATCAGGCCATCGGCCCCTTTTTCCAGCGCCTTTCTGGCATGGGCGATGGAGATGATGTCATGAAAAACCAGCCCGCCATACGAATGGATGGCGTCATTCACTTCGGTGCGCGCCCCCAGCGAGGTGATCACGATCGGCACCTGATGCTTCACGCACATTTCCACATCGTGCATCAGCCGATCATTGGATTTGTGCACGATCTGGTTGACCGCGAAGGGCGCGGCCTTGGCCTGCGGATTGGCGCCATCATAAGCGGCCAATTCCTCCTTGATGCGCACCAGCCATTCTTCCAGCTTGGGGGCCGGGCGCGCGTTCAGCGCCGGAAACGCGCCGACAATGCCGGCCTTGCACTGCGCGATCACCAGATCGGGATTGGAGATGATGAACAAGGGCGCGCCGATGACAGGCAGGCGCAGGCGGCCCTGCAAAATGGCGGGTAGGCTCATGGGGATCTCCTGAAGCGGCATGTGATGTATCGGCTTCAGGCTCGCATGGGCGGGAGCGGGGTTCAAGCGCGCGCTGATGCCGATCTCGGGGCGCGCGCGCCCAAGCCTGCGCACACCCTGGCCTGTTGCGGAGGCTGTTGGGGAATGATCGATGACTTCCCAAAAGCCAAGTTGCCGCCAAAGCCCGTTTTTCAGGTGCTAACCGAGATCGCGAGCCCAACGACCGATCAGAAACAGAAGATTACACAATGCGTGTGCGCTCGATACCACAAAAAAACCGTACAGTTCCGAGTGCTTTCGTGAAACGATAACGTAGGCGATACTGAAAACGACAAAGACAGCAGCTGGAGAAACTCCGCGCGGATATCCGCCATGGGCAATAAACGCCAAGCTTCCAGTTACGAATAGGAATACGATTGCACTGAGGGCATGCGCGCCCAACAATCGCACGCCCTTCCAAATCAACATCATGATCAGAGTTTCGAGAATAGGAGCCCAGATCAGCTCGGCCCACATATCATGTTGGCCTCGGGATTGGTTATCGACACTTGACCGTACAATAATCCAATTGTCAATAAAAATAAAGACTGAAGCGAAAGCCGCTGAAATTGACGCAAGGCATGTGAGAACAACGGCTCTCGCAAGATATACGATCTCGGTGCGTTTCATTGATCAGATTTCTGCTACGCACCGGTCGCTATTTGATGTTTTGGATGCCGTTTGCTTCATACGTATAGGAATGGCAAAAACAACCGGCACCGGTGGAGTCCAAAGCGAATCCCAAAGCCGTGAATGGATTCTGCACCACCCAATCGATTCCAGCCCCCAACTCTGACCAAAAGCCGGCCCCCGAAACATCCTCGAGTTCTTCGCTTGTAAGCTCACGCATGTTTCAACTCCGCATTTGCGTCATCTAGACGTTGAAGAGACTGCAGCGGCTATCTAGGGTTGTCAAGCGCTTTCCAAAGCATGCGCACGGCAGGCGAACGCCTGTCACTCGAAATCGATCGGCTCGGCGGGCCGATTGTCGCGAACCCGCTCGATGGCCTCGATGTCGGCGTTCGTGAGGCCCATTTCCCGACTCACCTCCGACAAAGCCGTGCCGAGCCGCAAGCGGCCCTCGGGGTGCAAAGCGGCCTCCAAAATCGCACGCATTTCCGCTTCAGCACTCCGATTGTTCTGCGCCGCACGAATTTTCAGCGCGCGATGCGCCTCATCAGATAGGTTGCGAACGGTAACGGCCATGATGGCATTCTCCACGGGCTGCCAGCAACGCGATCAAACTCGGATAGATCATAGCGATTTCATGCATAATGATCAAACATGTCCAAGGTTAAGCCTGTGCGCGCCGCCGGCCTGGCCGCACCGCATCGATCATGCACGCCCCGCCCCGAATTGGGCTCACAAAGGCGTGTATGCCCGCTTTGCATCAGGCTGCTAACAAGGCACGATTTGGGAGAGGCCCATGCAGGCGAGTTTTCGGTGGTTGAGCACGGCCTTGTTCGTGCTGCTGGGCGTGTTTTTGATCGCCTTTGGCCTGCTTTATGCCAGCGTGCCAGATTATCTGCCCTTCCATCGCGCGGCCATCCCCAAGGAGGCGCAAGAGCCGGCCCGCGCGCTCTATCTCGCCTTGATGAAGCTGATCGGCGGGGCATCGATCGCGCTGGGGGTGTTGGGACTTTACGTCACCCTATTCCCGATGCGGCGCGCCAGCGCGGGCGCGGCCAGCCTGGTCAGCCTCAGCTATGCCTGCACCTTCGTCATGGCCGGCTATGTGGCCACGATCCTGGCCGCCACGACCGGCGCGCCCACCTCTTGGCATATCATGGGCGGGCTGCTGGCCATCACCGCAACGGCCTTTGCGCTGCACGCAGCCGGACGCAGGCCCAAAACATGAGCGCATCTTGGCGCAAGCCCGGCGCGAGACGGGCGCATTGACCAATCTTTCCGCTTCCCCCCGGCTCTGCCCGATCTGCGCCAAGCCCGCGCGATTGGCCTTGCGCAAAGAGGCCAATGTCTGCTGCGCAGATTATTTCGAAGGGCGCCGGCTGTTTGGCCAGGATCGCGGCGAGATCGATCTCTTCGAATGCACGGTTTGCGGCTTTGCCTGGATGCCCGCCTTGCACGCTTGGGACGATGCGCGCCTGCGCGCCGAGATTTACAATGGCGATTACGCAATCTGCGATCCACATTTTGAGGAGATCCGCCCGCAAAAGCTGGCGCCCTGGCTGGCCCCGCATTGCGCGGGGCGCAGCCTGCTCGATTACGGGGGCGGCGAAGGCCGCTTGGCCGAGCTGTTGCGGGGCCTTGGCGTCGCGGCCGAAAGTTATGATCCGTTCTTCCATGCTGGCGCGCCGCCTGAACACACCTATGATCTTGTCACGGCGTTCGAGGTGATTGAGCATGTCGGCGCGCAAAGCCAGCTTTTCACCACTTTGGCGGCTTTGCTCAAGCCCGGGGCCAGCCTGATCTTCTCCACCTTGCTAAAGCCCATGCGATTGGAGGGGGATCATTGGTATCCTTGCGCGCGCAATGGGCATATCTCCTGGCACAGCGCGGCCAGCTTGAGCCTGTCGCTGGCGCAAACGGGCTTGATTGGCGTCTCATTGAGCCCAGAATTGCACGTGGCGGCGCGCGATGCCCGGCTGCTGGGGTCTTGGCAAGCTTTGGTGCCTGTCGAGATCAGCGGCCGGCCCGGCTTCCAAACCGCCCCACCTTGGCGCGATTTCACCGCCGCTTAAATTGCCCCGCACCGCCCTCGCGTCCTGCCAAAGGCCGCGCGCGCCCATCCGTCATCCTTGGTCGGCCGATCGGGCCGAGCCAAAATTGGGGCAGCACTGCCCTCGCCGCGGGTTGGACGGCGGCGGGGGCACCCCGACATTTCCGTCATGCCACTGGCCGCGCACGGCGCGGAGCATTGGCATGATGCAAAAGCAGACCCCTCAGCGCTGAACCGAAAATGGGGTGAAATCGGTGGCATCGTCAAACACGTCCACCCCTTCGGCGCGCTTGAAAAAGGCCACGATGCGGTAGGTGAGCGGCGTGAGCACCACTTCCCACAGCACTTTCAGCGTATAATTGGCGAACAAAATGGCGATCACCTGATGAACCGGCCAGACGCCCAAAAAGGCCAGCGGATAAAAGATCAGGCTATCGACGCCCTGCCCCACGATCGTGGAGCCGATGGTGCGCGTCCATAAATATTTGCCTTTCGTGATCACTTTCATCCGCGCCAGCACGAAGGAATTGGCAAACTCGCCGGCCCAAAAGGCCACGACCGAAGCCGCGACGATGCGCGGCGTCTGCCCAAACACCACCTCATAAGCCGGCTGGCCGGTCCATCCCGGCGCCGGGGGCAAAGACAGCACCACCCACGACATCAAGGACATGAACAAAACGGCCCCGAAGCCGGCCCACACCACCCGGCGCGCGCGCGCATAGCCATAGACCTCGGTGAGCACATCGCCCAGCACATAGCCCAGGGGGAAAAACAGCACGCCCGCTCCGAACTCAAAGCCAAACAGTATGGCTGGCTTGGCGGCACCGATAATGTTGGAGCAGATCAAGATGGCCACGAAGGCGGCCATGCAGAAATCATAATATTTGAACTGGCGCGTCGCCGTTTGCGCGCTGCCGCTGCTGACAATCTCCACCCGCTGCCCTCCCTGGTCGCATTTTGCGCCCAAGCCGCTTAGCCCCTTCAAGGCCGTGCGGCAATGCGCGAGCAGCTTGGGCGCGCGGGCTTGACGGCCCCGGCCCTTGGGCTAGCAGGTTTGCTGCACACTTCCAGGAGGGATCCATGGCCGATGTGTTTATCTCCTACAAGAAAGAGGATCGTGAGCGCGTCGCCCCGATTGTCGAGGCGCTGCGCCTCGATGGCTTCGGCGTGTGGTGGGATCAAGATATTGAGCCGGGCGCGCCTTGGGATGAAACCATCGCCCAGCAAATCGAAAGCGCGCGCTGCGTGGTGGTGATCTGGTCCAGCCTTTCTATCACTGCGCCCTGGGTCAAGGAAGAAGCGGGCCACGGCAAGGCGCGCTCCATCCTGGTGCCGGTGCGCATCCATGATGTTGACCCCCCGCTGGGCTTCGGGCTGATCCAGACGGCCGATCTGCGCCTATGGAAAGGCGATCGTGGGCAAAAGGTCTGGCAAGATTTCACCACGACGATCAAGCGGGTGCTGCAGGGCGAAATCATCGGGCAATTGGCCGCGCCCATGCGCCGCAAGCAAATGGGCCTGCCGTTATGGGCGGCGCTGTTGGGTGTCGCTGCCGCGGCGGCCATCGCCCTGTTCATCGCGGTGTCGCGCGGGCCCGATGCGGCCGATAGCCAAGCCCAAAAGGAATTGGCCAATCGTGTCCAGCGGGTTGAGCAGCAGGCCCAAGCCCAAACGAAGGCCGCGCCCAGCCGTGAGGAGCAAGGTGCCTGGGAAGGCGCGGTGCTGGCCAAATCCCGGGCCGGATATGAGGCCTATCTGGCTGCCTTCCCATCGGGGCATTTCCTGCCAGAAGCCCGCGCCAAGCTGGCCACTTGCCGAATCCAGACCGATACCCGCTATGAACCCTTCGAGCAGCGCGCCAATGTCCTGGGGGTTTCGATCGCCGGCTCCTTCGGCTCGCGCGAGGAGGCCCTGCTCAGCGCCCGCGATCAGGGCCGCCAGCGTGCCGAAGAACGCTGCGCGGCTTTGGCGGAGGGCATCGAAGATGTGCGCACGTCCAGCCAGCCGGTTCTGGGCCCTCCGCAATGCCAGCCACTGGGCCCCACCCAATTCACCTGCAGCCAGCAGTTTTGGGTGACATGCACGGGGCGCAAGCCCATCAGCAGCAAGCAGGAAATCTGCGATTGAGGGCATCGCTTGACGCGGGCGGCCGCGGCGGCGATCCCTATTGCACATGACGCAGGAAAGATTTGCCATTCCCAACCTCGATACCTGGCGCGCCTTGGCGCAGGCCAGCCTCAAAGGCGCGCCCTTTGAGGCGCTGGTCACCCGCCAGCCGGGGGGCCTCGATATCTTGCCGCTTTACACGCAGGCCGATGCGCCGGTTGCGCCTCCGCTATCTGGCGCGCGGCTCGGCCCCTGGGATGCGCGCCAGATCGTGGCGCGCGGAGATCCGGGCGCGGCCAATCTGGAGGCGCTGGAGGAATTGCAAGGCGGGGCCGCCTCCCTGGAAATCGAGGTGCAGGCAGCCGGTGGCGGACGCGGCGTGCGCCTCTCCAGCCCAGAGGATTTGGCCCGGCTGACTGCGGGCTGGATGCTCGATCTTGCGCCCTTGGCGCTCAGCGCCGATGCGCCGCAGGCCAGCGATCTGCTGTTCAGCTTTGCCAAAGCGCGCGGCCTGTTCGATGCCGCCTTCGCCTTCAACCGCGATCCGATTGGGGCCGCGCTGCGCGGCAATTTGGCCCCTGAGGCCCTGCCCAATGCGCTGGGTGATGCACTCGCCTTCACGCGGGCCGTGCAAGCGGATTTTCCCAAGGCCCGGGCCCTGCGCCTCGATGCGCGGCCTGTGCACGAAGCGGGGGGCAGCGAGGCGCAGGAAATCGGCATTCTGGCCGCGGCGCTGGCGCATTATCTGCGCGCGGGCCTAGCCCCCGAGCGGGCGGCCGAGGCCTGCCTCGTCACCCTGGCGCTGGGCGCCGATCCGCTGATCGAAATCGCCAAGCTGCGCGCCGCGCGCCTGGTTGTGGGCCGCGTTCTGGAAGCCAGCGGGGCGCGAGACCAGATTATCGCGATCCAGGCCTGCACCGGCAAACGCATGCTGACGCGGCGCGATCCCTTCCTCAACGTGCTGCGCGCGGCCAGCGCGGCTTTCGCCGGGGCCGTTGGCGGGGCCGATATCGTAACCGTTTTGCCGCTCAGCGAGCCCTTGGGCCAACCCGATGCCTTGGCCCGGCGCCTCGCGCGCAATGCCCATGCCGTCTTGGCCGGCGAAGCGCATCTGGCGCTCGTCCAGGATCCCGGTGCCGGCTCGTATGCCATCGAGGCCCTCACCGAGGATTTGGCCCGCTCCGGCTGGGCGTTCTTCCAAGGCATCGAGGCGCAAGGCGGGCCGCTGGCGGCCCTGGCCAATGGCTGGCTGGCCAAGGCCATCGCCCCGATCCGCGTCGAGCGTGAAGCCCGCCTGCGCCGGCGCGCAGATGCCGTGACCGGCGTTTCCGAATTTCCCTGGCTGGAAGAGCCCAAATTGCGGCTGGAAGCCTGGCCGCTTTGCCCGCCCCAGCGGGCCGGCTTGCCCCCCATGCGCCTGGCCGAGCCCTTCGAGCGCTTGCGCGATTTGGCCGATACGGCCGGCAATCCACCCGTTTTCCTGGCCAATCTCGGCAGCCTGGCAGAATTTTCGCCGCGCGCGCAATTTGCCGCCAATTTGCTGGCCGCCGGGGGGATCCCCGCTTTGGGGCCCGAACAGGCCTATCGCGATGATGCGGCGCTGGCCGATGCCTTTCGCGCCAGCGGCGCGCGCGCCGCCTGCCTGTGCGGAAACGATGAGGCCTATGGCGCGCGGGCGCAATCGGCGGCGCTGGCCCTCAAAAGCGCGGGCTGCGGCCCGCTATTGCTGGCCGGGCGGCCCAGACAGCACGAGGCCGCCTGGCGCGCAGCCGGCATCACGGATTTCCTTTTCACCGGCTGCGATGCCATCGCGGCCCTTGAAACCCTGCAAAACGGCCTGGGGATTGGATCATGAGCCTGCCTGATTTCACCAATCTGCCCTGGCAGCGGCCCGATCCTGGCCAGGCTGCGCCCGCCGAAGGGCAATGGCCAAGCCCGGAGGGCATCCTTGTGCGCGCACGCTATGGCCCGCAAGACTGTTCCGGCCTCGATCATCTGGGCGGCCTGCCCGGCATCGCCCCGTTCGTGCGCGGGCCTTATGCCAGCATGTATGTGCGCAATCCCTGGACCATCCGCCAATATGCCGGCTTTTCCACCGCCGAAGAGAGCAATGCGTTTTATCGGCGCAATCTGGCGGCCGGGCAAAAGGGCCTGTCGGTGGCCTTCGATCTGGCCACCCATCGCGGCTATGACAGCGATCATCCGCGCGTGGGCGCCGATGTCGGCATGGCTGGGGTGGCCATCGATTCCATCCTGGATATGCGCACGCTGTTTTCGCAAATCCCGCTCGATCGCATGAGCGTGAGCATGACGATGAACGGGGCCGTTTTGCCCATTCTGGCGCTGTTCATCGTGGCTGGGGAGGAGCAAGGCGTCTCGCCCGCGCAATTATCCGGCACCATTCAAAATGATATTCTAAAAGAATTCATGGTGCGCAACACCTATATCTATCCGCCCGCGCCATCCTTGAAGATCATCGCCGATATCTTTGCCTATACGGCGCAATTCATGCCCAAGTTCAATTCCATCTCGATTTCCGGCTATCATATGCAAGAAGCCGGCGCGAGCGCGGATCTGGAACTGGCCTATACCCTGGCCGATGGCCTCGAATATCTGCGCACCGGCCTGGCGGCCGGCCTCGAAATCGATGCCTTCGCGCCGCGGCTGTCCTTCTTTTGGGCGATCGGCATGAATCCCTTCATGGAAATCGCCAAGCTGCGCGCCGCGCGCTGGCTGTGGGCTGAGCTGGTTGGCCAGTTTGCGCCGAAATCGGAGAAATCCCTGGCCCTGCGCACGCATTGCCAAACTTCCGGCTGGAGCCTGACGGCCCAGGACGTGTTCAACAATGTCACCCGCACCGCCATCGAGGCCATGGCCGCGGCCTGGGGCCATACCCAATCGCTGCACACCAATTCCTTCGATGAGGCCCTGGCTTTGCCCACGGATTTTTCGGCGCGCATCGCGCGCAACACCCAATTGTTCCTGCAGCAGGAAGGGGGCTTTTGCCGCCCGGCCGATCCGTGGGGCGGCTCCTATTATCTGGAGCGCTTGACGGGGGATCTGATCGGCCGCGCCAAGGTGCATCTGGCGGAAATCGACGCGCTAGGCGGCATGGCGGCGGCCATCGCCCAGGGCCTGCCCAAGCTGCGCATCGAAGAAGCCGCCGCGCGCACCCAGGCCGCCATCGACAGCGGCGCGCAAATGGTGGTGGGCGTCAATGCCTTTCCCCTGACGGAGCCCGAAGATGTGCCGGTGCTGAAAGTGGATAATTCCAAGGTGCGCGCGTTGCAGATCGATAAGCTGGCGCAATTGCGTGCCGAGCGCGATGGCGCGTCCGTGGCCACCAGCTTGGCCGCATTGGAAGCGGGGGCGCGCACCGGCAAAGGCAATTTACTGGCGCTGGCCGTCGATGCGGCGCGGGCCAAAGCCAGCGTCGGCGAGATCAGCGCGGCGCTGGAGCGCGTCTTCACCCGCCACACCGCGCGCATCAATGCCATCAGCGGGGTTTATGGGGCGGCGGCCGCCAAGGGGCGCACCGCCCCCATGCTCGATCGGCTGCGCGCCATGATGGCCGCTTTCCACGAGGCCGAGGGGCGCGCGCCCAAGGTGCTGGTGGCCAAAATGGGCCAGGATGGCCATGATCGCGGGCAAAAGGTCGTGGCGTCGGGCTATGCCGATTTGGGCTTCGACGTGGCCATCGGCCCGTTATTTGCCACGCCCGAGGAAGTGGCCGCCCAGGCCATCGCCGAAAATGTGCATGTGGTGGGCGTATCCTCGCTGGCCGCCGGGCATTTGGCGCTGACGCCAGCCTTGCGTGATGCCCTGGCCGCCCGTGGGCGCGCCGATATCATGATTGTCGTGGGCGGCGTGATCCCGCCCGAGGACATGGAGGCCCTGCGCAATTTGGGCGCGGAGGCGATCTATCCGCCCGGCACGGTGATCGCAGAGGCGGCCATCGATCTGCTGGAGGCGCTGAACCGCCGCCTTGGCTATGCGCAGCCCCCCGCCAATTAGGCGTTCGCCGCCGCGCCGATATCGCCATGGCAATGCTTGTACTTCTTGCCCGATCCGCACGGGCACAAAGCATTGCGCGAAACCCTGCCCCATTCGCCGTTTTCGGCCTCATTGCGCGGGGGATTGAGCCCATCTTCCTCGAAATTGGCAGCAAGGGCAGCGCCATCGCGCTGCGCTTCGATCCGCCCCGTCGCGCCGAGCGGCATGGCCATTTCGGCCGGGGATTCGGTTTCGATATGCAATTGCATCAAGGTGCGCGTGACGATGGTGCGCAAATCGAGCAGCAGCCGCGAAAACAAGGCGAACGCCTCGCTCTTGAATTCATTGAGCGGATCGCGCTGCGCATAGCCGCGCAGATGGATGACCGAGCGCAGATGATCCAGCTGGCCCAGATGCTCGCGCCAGCGCAAATCCATATTCTGCAAAAGCACCTGCTTTTCGATCCAGCGCATCCGCTCGGGCCCCAGCGCCGCGACCTTTTGGGCGAAGGCGCGATCCACTTCCTTGACCAGACGCTGTGTCAATTCTTCGTTGGCGATGCCCTCTTCCGCCGCCCAGGCCCGGAACGGCAGGCTGAGCGAGAAAATATCCTCCACGGCCTCGTTGAGGCCATCGATGTCCCATTGTTCTGCATAGGCCTTTTCGGGCACATGGCGCAGGACCACCGTCTCGGCGACTTCATGGCGCATGTCGCGCACGATGGCCGAAACATCCTGCGAGCGCATGAATTCGATGCGCTGCTCAAAGATCACTTTGCGCTGATCATTCACCACATCATCGAATTTCAGCAAATTTTTGCGAATTTCGAAATTGCGCTGTTCCACCCTTCGTTGGCTGGTTTCCAGGGCCCTGTTCATCCAGGGGTGAACGATGGCCTCATCTTCCTTGATGCCCAGGCCGCGCATGATGGCATCCAGGCGCTCGGCCGCGAAAATGCGCAGCAGATCATCTTCCAGGCAGATATAGAATTTGGATTTGCCCGGATCGCCCTGCCGGCCCGTGCGGCCGCGCAATTGGTTATCGATGCGGCGGCTTTCGTGGCGCTCCGTGCCCAGCACATAAAGGCCACCCGCTTCCAGGGCCACGCGCTTTTTTTCCGCCACTTCGGCTTCGATCAGCTTTTTGAGGGCTTCGAGCTGTTCGGGGGTTTCATCGCCCTGGATGCTGGCCTTGAGCAGCATGTCGACATTGCCGCCAAGCTGAATATCGGTGCCGCGCCCGGCCATATTGGTGGCGATGGTCACCGCGCCCGGCACGCCCGCCTGGGAGACGATCTCGGCTTCCTGCTCGTGATAGCGGGCGTTCAGCACCTGGTGGGGAATGCCGCGCTCCAGCAGCATGGTGGACAAGCGCTCGGATTTATCGATGGAAACCGTGCCCACCAGAACAGGCTGGCGGCGGCGATAGGTTTCTTCGATATCGGCGATGATGGCTTTGTACTTTTCCTTGGCGGTGCGATAGACTTCGTCATCGATATCGGTGCGCTGGACTTGGCGATTGGTGGGCACAACCACGGTATCGAGCTTGTAGATTTCCTGGAACTCGCTCGCCTCGGTGGCGGCGGTGCCCGTCATCCCGCCCAGCTTGTCATAGAGGCGGAAGTAATTCTGGAACGTAATCGAAGCGAGCGTCTGGTTTTCCGGCTGGATGACGGCGTTTTCCTTGGCCTCGATGGCCTGGTGCAGCCCTTCCGAAAGCCGGCGCCCCTGCATCATCCGCCCGGTGAATTCATCGATCAAAACGACTTCATCATCCTTGATGATGTAATCTTTATCCCGGTGGAACAATTTGTGCGCGCGCAGCGCCTGATTGCAATGATGCACGACCGTGACATTCGAAGGATCATAGAGCGCGCCCTCCATGATCCCAGCCGCCTGCAGCAATTCCTCGATATGCTCGCTGCCGCGCTCGGTGAACGTGACTTGGCGCTGTTTCTCGTCGTGTTCGAAATCTTCGGGCTCCAGCGATTCGATCAGCCGATCGACCTGGCGATAGAAATCGGAGCGATCCTCCGTGGGCCCGGAAATGATCAGCGGGGTGCGCGCCTCATCGATCAAAATGGAATCCACTTCATCAACGATGGCAAAGCGATGCCCGCGCTGGACCATGTCGCCCAGTGTGTACTTCATGTTATCGCGCAGATAATCGAAGCCGAACTCGTTATTGGTGCCGTAGGTTACGTCACAGGCATAAGACTGGCGCAGCTCGTTATCATAGAGGCCGTGCACGATCGTGCCGACAGAAAGGCCC
>CAZAGL010000032.1:0-13261 GCA_964484435.1 uncultured Caulobacteraceae bacterium | reverse complement strand
TGGGTTCGCGCAGCAGCAAGGCCAGCGTCCAGGCGGCGTAATCGGCCCAATCGGTGGCAAAGCGCAATTCCCCGCCCGGGATCAGCACCCTTGCGATCTCGTGAAGGGTTTCGGCCTGGATCAGCCGGCGCTTCCAATGTCGGGTTTTGGGCCAGGGATCGGGAAACAGCACATAGATCTGCGCCAGCGCGGCGTCCGGCAGGCGGGCCAGCACCTCGCGGGCATCGCCCTGATGCAGGCGCACATTGGTCAAGCCCGCTTCTTCGATGCCGCGCAGGCAGCTGGCCAGGCCGTTGAGGAAGGGCTCCACGCCGATCAAGCCGGTATTCGGCTCGGCCTTGGCCCGCGCGAGCAGATGCTCCCCGCTGCCAAAGCCGATCTCCAAAACGTAAACGCGGGCGTCAGGAAACGCGCGCGCGGGATCGATCGGGCCAGGGGCCAGCGCCAGGCTGGGGGCGAGGTGCTGGAGCAGGCGCTCTTGGTTGGGCTTCAGGCTTCGGCTTTTGATGCGCCCATAGGAACGAAGCGGCCCGCCAGGCCTGATCACGCCAGCTTGCGCAAGGTGTCCGCCAAATCCGTCCGCTCCCAGGAAAAGCCGCCATCGGCTTGGGGCGCGCGCCCGAAATGGCCATAGGCCGCGGTGCGCGCATAAATCGGCCGGTTGAGGCCGAGATGCTCGCGGATGGCGCGCGGGGTGAGGCCATTCAGCATTTCGGGCAAAGCGCGTTCGAGCTTGGCGGCATCGATCTGGCCGCCATCGTGCAGATCCACATAAAAGGACAACGGGGCCGAAACGCCAATGGCATAGGAAATCTGGATGGTGCAGCGCCGGGCCAGGCCCGCCGCGACGACATTTTTCGCCAGATAGCGGCAGGCATAGGCCGCCGAGCGATCGACCTTGGTCGGGTCTTTTCCCGAAAAGGCCCCGCCGCCATGGGGGGCCGCCCCGCCATAGGTGTCCACGATGATCTTGCGCCCGGTCAGCCCGGCATCGCCATCGGGCCCGCCGATGACGAAATTGCCAGTCGGGTTCACGAAAAAATCGTTCTCCGCGCACATGAAATCCGGGCTGGGCAGCGCCGCCAGCACATAGGGGCGCACGATCTCGCGCACATCGGCGGGGGTGAGCCCGGCCTTGTGCTGGGTCGAGACCACGATTTTGGTGGCGCGCACCGGGCGGCCATTTTCATAGGCCAACGAAACCTGGCTCTTGGCATCCGGCTCCAGGCCGCTTTCGCGCCCGCTATGGCGCGCGCCAGCCAGGTTTCTCAAAATATCGTGCGCATATTGCAAGGTTGCCGGCATCAGAGAGGGCGTTTCATCGACGGCGCAGCCGAACATGATGCCCTGATCGCCTGCGCCTTCATCCTTCTGGGCGGCCGCATCCACGCCCATGGCGATATCGGCCGATTGGGCGTGCAGATAGCATTCAAAATGCGCTTTTTCCCAGTGGAAACCCTTTTGCGCATAGCCGATGTCGCGGATGGCGGCGCGCACCTGCTCTTCCAGCAGCTCGGGCGTCACCGAAGCTGGGCCGCGCACCTCCCCGGCCAGGACGATTCGATTGGTCGTCACCAGGGTTTCGCAGGCCACGCGCGCGAAGGGATCGGCACCCAGATACGCATCCACAACCGTATCGGAAAGGCGATCGGCGACCTTATCAGGATGGCCCTCTGAAACGCTTTCACTGGTGAAGACGTAGGAATCCTTGCGCATGGGCGCCTCTCTCGATTGGAATGAGAGGGTCTCATATAAAGACTTCTTTATGTCCGCAAGTCCCGTTTCTGCGGGCTGACGTCTTCCTCGTCGGCCTCGCTGGTCAGCGTGCGCAGCAGATCCAGCACCCGCCGGCGCAGCTTGCTGCTGCGGATGGCCCCGAACAAAGCCAGCATCTGCATGCCCTCCGGGGTGGCCAAGGCATCATAGACAAAGCCCTCAGGGCCTTCTTCGGCCACCCCGTCGGCGCGCTCCGGATGGAGGCCCTCGAAGAAATACGCGACGGAAACCTCCAACGCAGCGGAGATCTGGAACAACCGGCTGGCCGCGATCCGGTTGATGCCTTTTTCGTATTTTTGCACCTGTTGAAAGGTAACGCCCAGCAATTCCGCTAGCCGCTCTTGCGAGAGCCCGGCCTCCATCCGCCGCGCCCGCACCTTCTGCCCCAAGCGTACATCGATGACGTTGGCGGCCCGCTCATCACTCATTCTTTTAGTCCTGGCTTCGTTGCTCCTGGTGCAAAGCCAAGGAGAAGGAAAACAAACACCAATATTGTATTCAGGACAAACCCCAATTTAGTGAACGTAGTTTGCTTTGAGCCCTTGGGAATGGTCGCCTCAACAGCGCCGCCACCCAAGGTTGTGGCTGTGAGTTCTCTGCCCAATCCATCGATGACTGCGGAAATGCCTCCGGATGCTGCGCGGGCCATGGGCAAGCCCGATTCGATGGCCCGGTAGCGGGCCTGATTATAGTGCTGATAGGGGCCAAAGGGCGGCCAGCCTTGGCCATAGCTGAACCAGGCGTCATTGGTGACATTGACCAACCATTCCGGGCGCTGATCCGCCGGCGGCAGATAGCCCGGAAAGATCGCCTCGAAGCAGATCAGGGGCGCGGCTGGCGGCGCGCCAGGCACGATCAGCCGGCGCGGGCCAAGGCCAGGCTCAAAGCCATTGCCGATCTCCTGGACGGCCTTGATGGGCAGGCCCAAACGCTCGATCACGGGATAAAAGGGGATGAATTCCCCAAAGGGCACCAAGCGGGTTTTGTCATAAATCTGGCCAAGGCGCAGCGCGCCATTCACCCCATCGAGCACCGCTGCGGAATTGTAATAGGTTTTGCCCGCTGCATTCTGTTCCAGCCGGGTAACGCCGGTGATCAGGACGCGATTGGCCAGACGCTGGCCGATGGCATCGAGCACTTCGGGCTGATCCAGGAGCAAAAAGGGCATGGCCCCTTCGGGCCAGACGACCACATCGGCGCGGCTTTCGGCCGGATCGCCCGTCAATTCCAGATAGCGCCGCGCCACATCGATGGCCCGCCCCGGGGCCCAGATTTCGGCCTGGGTCAGGCCGGAATCGACCACGCGCACCACGAATTCACCCGGGCCGATCGGGTTGCGTGCCAGATGCTGTGCCCCGCCCCCCCAGGCCAATCCCAAGGCCAGGGCCATGGCCAAAGTGGGCACGACCCGCTTTTCCATCGGGCCCTGGCCGTCCAGCAAGGTGGCGGGCATGCAAAAGGCCAGCACGGTCAGGCCGGTCAGCCCGTATGCGCCGACGATCGAGGCGATCTGAGAAATCGGGCCGCCGGCCTCCCAGACATAGGCGGGCAGATTCCAGGGCAGCCCGCCAAACACATGCCCGCGCAGCCACTCGCCAAGGGTGAATACGCCGGCAAACAGGAAGATCCGGCGCCAATCCCGCTTCCAGGCGCGGATGGCCAAGGCGCAGGCCATCCCCCAAAAGCCGGCAAGCAGAATGGGCAGGCCGATGCCCAAAGGGGCCAGGATCGCCGCGCCATCCACCTGCAAGAAGGGCGCGCCGATCCAATACATGCCGAGGCCAAACCAGCCGAGGCCAAAGCCAAAGCCGCGCGCGAAGGCGGCCCGCATCGGCCGGGGGCAGCCGTGCGCGCCATCCAAGAGCAGGATCAGGAGGATAAAGCCCAAGGCCGTGAGCGGCCAGGCAAATAGCGGGGCCAGCCCCAAGGCGGCCAGCGCGCCGCCGCCCAGAGCAGCCGCAAAGGCCTTGCCCTTGAGCGCGGCCTGGATCGAGCCGGAAAGGGAAGCATGGGCGGGGGAGGGGAGGGTCTCGCTCAAGCCGTTCATCCCCCCGCGTTTTCTTGCATGGGCGGTGCGATCGGCTTGATGCGCAGGCGCTTGACCCGGCGCGGATCGGCATCGAGCACTTCGAAATCGAAGCCGGCGGGATGGCGCAGAATCTCTCCGCGCTGCGGCAGGCGCCCGGCCAGCGCCACCACCAGGCCGGCGGCGGTATCGAACTCATCCTCCATGTCTTCCAACTCCAGCGAGGCAGCCAGGGCCCGTTCCAACACGTGCACATCGGTGCGCCCGTCGGCCTCGAACACGCCATTGGGGCGCGCCAAGACGCTGACGGCCTCTTCGTCGTGCTCATCGGCGATGTCCCCGACAATCTGCTCGACAATGTCCTCGATCGTGACGAGACCATCGGTGCCGCCGTATTCATCGACGACCAGGGCCATATGAATATGGCTGGATTGCATGCGCAGCAGCAGAATGGGCAGCCGCATCGAGGGGGGCACGAACAAGATATCGCGCCGCAGTTTAACGAGCACCCGCTCGTGCAGGGGCGCGGCCACGATGCCCTCGGCATTGGGGGTCAGCAGCGGCAGCAGATCCTTGACATGCACGAAGCCGAGCGGATCATCGAGCGAGTCGCGGTAGATGGGCAGGCGCGATTGTTGGCTCTCGGCAAAGACCTGCACCGCTTCGGCCAAGGTGCTGGCCGCTTCGATGCCCACGATGGCGGCGCGCGGCGTCATCACATCGGCCACCCGCACTTGGCCAAAGCTGGCGGCTTTGAGCAGCATGGTTTGTTCGGCGAAGGCGGAACTGGAGGGCGAAGGCGCATCCTCTTGGCGCGCGGCCTCGCGCCCGAGGCGGCGGATGGCAAAGCGCTGCAAGAAGGATTTCAAGGGCTGGTTCGGTGATGGAAGCTGCGCCATGTCAGGGGCCCTCGTGCTCCAGCGCATAGGGATCGGGCAGGCCCAAGGCGGCCATCACCTCGCGCTCGATCGCTTCCATCTTTGTGGCCATATCCTCATCGGCGTGATCATGACCGAGCAGGTGCAACAATCCGTGGATGAGCAAATGCTGCAGATGCTGGGCGATGGGCTTGCCCTGGGCGGCGGCCTCCCTGGCGATTATGGCCTGGCCAAGCGCGAGATCGCCTAGAAATTCGCTGGCATGGGCCGGCGCGAAGGATAAAATATTGGTCACGCGATCTTGATCGCGCCACTGGCGGTTGAGGGCCTGCATGGCCGCGTCGCTGGTCAGCAGCACGCACAGGCTGCTTGGCCGGATCTGCAGATGGGCCGCCGCCGCCTCCAGGGTGGTTTGGACGAGGGATTCCAGATTGTCCGGGAAGGTGGATGGCCAGGCTTCCTCTTCCACGATCAGATCGATTTCCAGCCGCTTAGGCATCTTTGTGCGCCGCCTTCGTGTGTTTTTGGGCCTCTTCGCGATCATAGGCTTCGATGATGCGCGCCACCAGGCGATGGCGAACCACGTCAGCCGAAGCAAAGCGGATGATCTCCACCCCCTTCACGCTTTCGAGGATGGACACCGCATGGGCCAGGCCCGATGGCTCATGGCGCGGCAGATCAACCTGGGAGGGATCACCCGTCACCACCATGCGCGAGCCCTCACCCAAGCGCGTCAACACCATCTTCATTTGCGGAATGGTGGCATTTTGCGCTTCATCGATGATCACGAAGGCGCTCGATAGCGTGCGCCCGCGCATGAAGGCCAAGGGGGCCACTTCGATCTGCTTGCGATCGCGGCGGGCGCGCAATTCCGTCTCGCCGAACTGGCCGCGAAAGGCATCCCAGATGGGCTGGAGATAGGGATCGACCTTTTCGGCCAAATCCCCCGGCAAAAAGCCCAGGCGCTCTCCGGCTTCGACGGCCGGGCGCGTCACGATGATGCGGTCCACCCGCTCGGCGCGCAGCGCTTCGACGGCGGCGGCCACGGCGATATAGGTTTTGCCCGTTCCGGCCGGGCCGATGCCCAAGACCAGATCGCATTCGAGATTGTGGAGGGCGTCGGCATATTGCAATTGCCGCGGCGTGCGCAGCGTCAGCCCGCCCAATTGCGGCAAGTCGGGAAGGCTGGTGGCACCCGCGCCGGCGCGATGGGAAAAGGCGATGGCGGCCTGCACATCCCCTTCGCGCAATTTGCGCTTGCGCCCATAGAGCGCCACCAGGCTGTCGAAAATCCAAGCCGCGCGGGCGCGTTCTTGCGCCGCCTCTTGCCGGGCGCGCAGCACAACATTATTGCCGTGCGCGTTGATGGTGACATGATAAGCAGGGGCCCCAGGCGGTGCCTGCCCATCGCGGAAATCTTCCTGGATCAGCGCCAAATTGCGGTGCAGGGCCCCGAACACGGCTTGCGCGCAGGCGGCATCGGCGATGGCGATGGTCTGTTCGTCGCTGAGCGTTGTTTCCGCTTTGCTCATGCGCGCGCGCACCCGGCCAGGCTGTTTTGACCGGCGCTTTGAATTTCCACGGGGATTTCCAGCCCGATCCAATCGCCGGGGCCATCAAAATGCACGGCCTGGCCGTAGGGGCTGCGCCCGGCGAGCTGCGACGCCTTGCGCCCGCGCCCATGGACCAAAACCGGGAAGGTTTGGCCGATCTTGCTTTGGTTGAAGCCGGCCTGCTGGCAGGACAGCAGGCTTTGCAGCCGGGCCAGGCGTTCGGCCTTGAGCAGTTCGGGGACCGGCTGGGGCAAGGCGGCGGCCGGCGTGCCCGGCCGGGCCGAAAACTTGAAACTATAGGCGCTGGCAAAGCCAATCGCCCGCACCAGCGCCAGGGTCGCTTCGAAATCCTCTTCGCTTTCACCGGGATAGCCCACGATGAAGTCGGAGGAAAAGGCCATATCGGGCCGGGCGGCGCGCAGATTGGCGATGGTTTCCAGATATTGGCTGGCCGTGTGCTTGCGGTTCATGGCTTTGAGGATGCGATCCGATCCCGACTGCACCGGCAGATGCAAGAAGGGCATTACCTGCGGGATATTCGCATGGGCACCGATCAGGGCCTCGCACATTTCGCAAGGATGGCTCGTGGTGTAACGCAGGCGCGAAAGGCCAGCCAATCGCCCCAGCCTGGCGAGCAAAGCCGCCAGATCCGCCTCCTGCCCATCCGGCCCCGCGCCATGATAGGCATTGACGTTTTGCCCCAGCAGCACCAGTTCGCGCGCGCCGGCCGAGAGCAAAGCGATGGCCTCGGCCTCGATCGCGGCCACGGGGCGCGAATATTCGCCCCCGCGAGTGTAGGGCACCACGCAAAAGCTGCAGAATTTGTCGCATCCTTCCTGGATGGACAGGAAGGCGCTGACCCCTTGAATCGCCCGGCGCGGGCCGAGTTGATCAAACTTGGCCTGCGGCGCGAAATCGGCGGCGAGGCGCTCATTGCGGGCGCGCGCCCGCTGGGCCAGCATTTCGGGCAAACGGTGATAGGCCTGCGGGCCGATCACGTAATCGACGACCGGGGCGCGCTGCATCAGCTCTTCGCCCTCGGCTTGGGCCACGCAGCCGGCCACCACCACGATCGTATCGCCCGCGCCGCTGACGGCCCGCTTGGCCTTGGTTTCGCGCACGCGGCCGAGCTCGGAATAGACCTTTTCCGTGGCCTTTTCGCGGATATGGCAGGTATTGAGGATGATGAGATCGGCCACCTCCGGGGAAGCGGCCAAGCCATAGCCGATGGGCGCGAGCAGATCCTGCATGCGCTCGCTGTCATACACATTCATCTGGCACCCGTAGGTTTGGATGAATACCCGCTTGTCTGGAGCCTTGGGGCTGGCCAAGCCGTTTGCCTTCTGAGTTCGGGACGATGACATCGGCCCCATGAGGGGGCAGTGCATACGCCGGCGCGCGCGAATCCACAATTGCCAGTTTGCACGGATGCGCAGTCGCATGCGCCATCGCGGGCCGCCGCGTGCAGGGATCGTCAATCGGTGCGATCGGCCTGCCCACACTGCGCAAGCTGGGGAAGAAAGAGCCGATTCCCGTTTCGCGCGGCTTGAGCAATTTCGGAATCGGATTAGCATTTGTGGTGCTGGTTTGGGAATGGGATCGTGAAATTGACGGTATTCCTGTTGCAAGCGCGCCTCGATCCGATTGCCGATCGGGTTTGGAAAAGCCTGTCCCAATATGAGCCCGTGCGCGTGGCCATCGGCGGGCGCCCCGTGCCGGTGCATTTGGCGAGCGTCGATGTGCTTGTGGTCTGGAGCGCGGCGGCCGCCGAACTGGGCTGGGCATGCTTTGCGGCTTTGCTGTTGCCATCTTGCAACGTGTTTGTGGTGAACGCGGATGGATCGGCCCTGCCGGCTGAGATCGCGGCACGCCATACACAGATTGCTTGGCGCGAAGGCGAGGGGATCCGGCTGAATCTGGAACACAGCCTCGATCCCGCCGGCCAAACCATTGGGCCGCGCGCGGATGGGCAGGCCAATCTTGCCAAAATCGCCGCCGGCGCGGTGGCGGCGATGGGGGTTTTGGCAGCGGGTGCCGGCCAGCAGGTGCCGGTCAATCCCGTGGCCATTTCCCGGCGCGAATCCACGGAAAAGCGCGATGCCGGCATTGCGCAGACCGCGCCAGTGGAGGCCTCCCAGCGCGCGCCTGCCCAGGAAATGATCATCCAAATCGCTGCGCAAGACGGGGTGTTGGATTTGGATGAGCTGATCGGCCTGGCTTTGCCAACGGCTTCGGATGCCGCCAAGGCCCTTGTCGATGCCATGATGAAACCTGCGCCTGCGCGCCTAGCCGGCACGGATGTGCCGAAGCGCCGCATGGAGCACCTGCTGCCCACCCTGTCGCCGCGATTGGCGTGAGGGAATGCGGCAAAAGGTGTTTGGTGCCCGTAGCGTGGCGCGCTGGCCGCTTGCAGGAAAATCGCCGTCTGGTGGGTGCTGTGTTCCGACTTGGCGAGCCATGCGGCTTGCCAAGTCCCGCTCCCAGGGCTAAGCCTCAGCCGAGTTTTCGAGGAGTTCCTTTTGACTGCTTGGGCTTTTTTCGAGGACTTCGCCTCCGTCGCCACCCGTTGGCGAACCTGGACGCTGATGGCGGATCAGGACATCAAACTGCGGTATAAGCGTTCTTTGCTGGGGCCCTTCTGGATCAGCATCGCGATGGCGACAACCGTCGTCACCATTGGATTTCTGTATGCGGAAGTTTTTCGTGTTCCCTACAAGGAATTTCTCTCGTGGTTTGGCAGCGGCATCCTGGCCTGGGGATTGATCTCGTCGGTCGTGCTGGAGAGTTGCGCGGTCGTCACCGATAATGAATCGGTTTTACGCAGCGCGATCATGCCCATTCCCATGCTTTCGGCCAGAATGGTCTATCGAAATGTCATGATATTCCTCCACAACGCCCTGGTTATCGGGATTTTGCTGGTACTGTTCGGGACGCGCTTGTCCCTCAACACGCTTCTTGTCTTTCCCGCTCTGGCACTCATTATTTTGCTGGGCCTGCTTATCGGTGTGGCTTTGGGGCCGATCAGCGCGCGGTTTCGGGATTTCGCCCAGCTGATCTCAAGCATTGTTCAGGTGCTGTTTTTCTTTACGCCGGTTTTTTGGATTCCCGCGCCCAATATGTCCAGGCTCTTCTTGGTTGAAGGCAATCCATTCTACCATCTCGTACAATTGATTCGCTTGCCGGTGCTGGGTGAAGCGCCGACGCTGATCAATTGGCAGGTGGCACTTTGCGCTCTTGTCGTGGCGTTTTTTTTAGCTTTGGTGTCACTTTTGATGTCACGCAAAAGCGTTTATCTTTGGTTGTGAGGTCGCATGGCGCTTGTTCATCTCGAAGGGGTTGGCTTCAGCTATCCCTTGTTTCAGGCCTCGAGCCGGTCTCTAAAAATCGCCATGATGCGGCAGGTCGCGGGTGGGCAAATCGGTGGCCAGGGCGTCATGCATGTTCAGGCGCTTTCGGATATCAGCTTCGAACTCAAGGATGGAGACAGGCTTGGGCTGGTCGGGCGCAATGGCAGCGGCAAATCGACGCTGCTGCGCCTCTTGGCGGGGCTGGCTTTTCCGCAACAAGGCGTTCTGCGGATCACCGGGCGGGTCATTCCCTTGATCGATAAAGGCATGGGCATCCAGATAGAAATGTCTGGAATGGACAATATCGAGTTGCCCATGCGGCTCTTGGGCGCGAACAGCCGCGAGGTTGCGGCGGCGATGAAGGATATTCCGGAATTCACTGGCCTTGGGCCCTTCATGCATCTGCCGGTGCGAACCTATTCGGAAGGCATGCGCACCCGTTTGGCATTCGCGATATGCACTGCGATAATTGGGGATGTCTTGGTTCTCGATGAATGGCTTGGCGCGGGCGATATGGATTTCTACAAACGTGCGCAGGCGCGCTTGACAACCATGTTGGAAAAAACCGGGATTGTCGTTTTGGCCAGCCATTCCAATGAGCTGATCCGCCAAGTCTGCAACAAGGTTGCTTGGGTGGATCGGGGCCGGCTGGTCATGATCGGCGAGCCCGCGCAGGTGATCACAGCCTATATCAACAGTGAGCGTGGCCCCGTGCTGGCCACGGCGGCGGCTTAGTCGCCACGTGCGGGCATGCGGCAATCACGGCCAAACAGGATTGGCACGGCCGCAAGCCGCGACATTTTCAGCAGCCTGTTAACTCATGAGATTGGTTCCTAATGCAGATTTTTTTGGATAGTGCGGATGTATCTGCGATCGCGTCTTTGGCGAAAACCGGCTTGATCGATGGGGTGACCACCAATCCCAGTTTGATCGCAAAATCGGGCCGGGCCATCATCGCGACCTTGGAGGAAATCTGCGCCCTGGTTCCGGGGCCGATCAGTGCCGAAGTGGTCGCCACCGAGTGCGCGCCCATGCTCGCCGAGGCCGAGCGCCTGCTGGCCATCGCACCCAATATCGTCATCAAGCTGCCTTTGACCCTGGAGGGGCTGAAGGCCTGCCGGGCGCTCGCCGATCGCGATGTGCGCGTCAATGTCACATTGTGCTTTTCGGCGGTGCAGGCGCTGCTCGCGGCCAAGGCCGGCGCGGCTTATATTTCCCCCTTCATCGGGCGCCTCGATGATAACGGCCAAGATGGCATGGAATTGATCCGCGAGATCCGCACCATCTATGACAATTATGGCTTTGACACGGAAATCCTGGCCGCATCGGTGCGCCATGGCGGGCATGTGCGCGAAGCGGCCATCGCCGGGGCCGATTGCGTGACCATCCCGCCCAACGTGTTCTTGGGCCTTTATGAGCATGTGTTGACCGCGAAGGGCCTTGAGGCCTTCCTCAAGGATTGGGCGGGGACGGGCCAATCCATCCTGTAGCCGGGCGTTGGTCTCTCGGCTTCCAGGCGCTGAGGCCAGGTGCACGCAGGCTAGCGCAGGCTGTCGCCGCGCAGGCCAATGTCACCAGCCACCATTCCTGCCAGGCACCATAACTGGCATTGAACGGGACCCAAGCCGCCGCAAGCGTGCCACATGTCGCCGCTGCCGCGAGGCGGTCCTTGCCCAGCCCGCGCAAGGCGCTGCGCGTGGCCAATCCCATGGCCAGCGCCACCAAGGCCGCCCCGATCGCCCCGAATTCGAGCCAGATCTGCATGCTGGCGCTGTGCGTGTGCAGGGGAACATTGCCAAAGCCCACCCCGTCCAGGCTTTGCTGGCCCGCAAAGCTGCGGGAGGAAGCAAATCCCCAGCCAAACCAGGGTCGCTCCATGATGCGATCGGTGACAAATTCCCAAATCTTCTCGCGCATGCGCCAGGAAAGCGGCAGCGAAGCCGAAATGGCCCCGATCTGCCCGCTGAGCCAAGGCGCGGCCAGCAGCCAGCCGGCCCATGCCAGGCCGGTGAGCCCCAGCGCCAGGCGCGGCAAAGCCAGCGCGAAAAGAAAAGCCGCGCTGCCCAGCGCGAACGCCCCCGCATTCGCCGCAAAGCCCAATTGGAGGCTCAGCAATCCGCCGATCGCCCAGAGCAGGATGCCGGCCAGCCGCAAGGCCGGAAATGGCGTGCGCCACAGGGCGATCAGCGCGGGATAGAGCAGCACCACCAACAGGCAAATGCCGCGCCCGGGATTGCGCGCTAGCGCGACCATGTCGATGGCCTGCGGCTGCGCCAACCGATTGAGTGGCAAACCGGCAAAGGCCTCGATCAGCAATAAGGTCGCGAGAAAGCCCGCCCCGCCGATCAGGCCAAAGCGCGTCCAGCGCCTTGCGGCTTCGTCATGGGCCGCACCCGCCGCGAACAGCAAAGCCAGGCCAAAAACCAAAGCCAGTTTGGCGGCGCGTAAGGGCGCATCCGCGCTGATCGACCAGAAGGCGCTGGCGCAGGCCCAGGCCAAAGCCGCCAGCAGCGGCACAAGCCAATCGGCATGGGCGCGCCCCAAGCCTGGCAGTTTCCGCCAGGGTGCCCCCCATATTGCCGCAATGGCCTGGATCACCGGCAAAGCCAGCGCCCCCAAGGCCGCAGCGATGGGCATGGCGGCGAAAAGGATCACGCCTGCGCGATGGGTTCGGTGCGTGGCGATCGTGTTCACAGCAGATCATCCCGCCGCACGGCGCGGAGCCCTTCAATGGCCAGTTTCACATGCTGAGCGTTTTCGCGCGTGGTGACCAGCAGCGCGTCCGGCGTGTCGATGACGATCAATCCCTCAACCCCGATCAGGGTCACCAGGCGATCGGCCTGCGCCCGCACCAGATTGTCCTTGGCACGCAGGAGCAAGGCATTGCCCAGGCTGGCATTGCCGTGCGGATCCTTGGGAGAATGCTGCCAAACCGCGTCCCAGGAGCCGATATCGCTCCAGCCCATCAGCGCGGGCACGACGGCGGCGCGGGCGGTGCGCTCGGCGACGGCGTAATCGATGGATAGCGCGGGGCTGGCGTCCCAGGCTTCGGCGGCCAAATGGATTTGGCCATCCAGGCGGGACGCCCGCTGATAGGCCGCGGTCACGGCCTGCAGCATGGCCGGCTCAAAGCGCGCCAATTCATCGAGGAAAACCTGCGCCTGAAAGACATAAATCCCGGCATTCCAATCATGGCCGCCTTGCGCCAGATAGCCCATCGCGGTTTGGCGATCCGGTTTTTCGGTGAAGGTTTTCACCCGGAAGCCCTCGCCCCAGGGCGCGCCCCGGGCGATATAGCCGAAGCCGGTATTGGGCTCGGTCGGGGGGATGCCCAGCGTGACGATGGCCCCCTCTTGCGCCAGCCGCCGCGCACGCGCGATGGCCAAGGAAAAGGCCGCTTCATCCCCGATGAAATGATCCGAGGGCAGCAGCAGGACGATCGAATCGGGGCCGTGCTCTTGGGCCATGAGGGCGGCTGCGGCCGCGGCCGGCGCGGTGTTCTTGGCGCTCGGCTCGATCAGGGCGCGGGGGGCCCTGGCACCGCCGGCAATCGCTTCGCGCTGGCAGGCGGGCGCCAAATCGGCGTTGGTCAGCAGGAAAATGTCTTCGGGTGCCGCCCCGCCGGCACCAATGGCCCGGGCCAAGGTTTGCGAAAGCAGGCTGCGCCCGGCAAAGATCGGG
>CAZAGL010000031.1:0-13313 GCA_964484435.1 uncultured Caulobacteraceae bacterium | reverse complement strand
AAAATCATCTCTCTCGCGCCTGAGGTGCTGTAATCATGGCCGCCAAGATCAAAAAGGGCGACACGGTCATCGTGCTCGCCGGCAAGGACAAGGGCTCGCAGGGCGTTGTCTTGAAGGTACAGCCCAAGGAAGGCCGCCTGGTCGTTCAGGGGATCAACCTCGTGAAGCGCCATGTGAAGGCCTCGATGGCCGATCCCGAAGGCGGGATCCGCACGCAGGAAGCGGCGCTGGATGTTTCCAACGTCGCCGTGCGCGATCCGCAAACCGGCAAGCCGACGCGCGTTGGCTTCAAGGTTTTGCCCGATGGCCGCAAGGTGCGGGTGGCCAAGCGCTCAGGAGTGCAGATCGATGTCTGAGAAGCCAGCCTATGAGCCGAGGCTGAAAACCCTCTATCGCGAACAGGTGCGCCAGCGCCTGCAGACGCAGTTTGCCTATTCCAATCCCATGCAAGTGCCCAAGATCGAGAAGATCGTGCTCAATATGGGCGTGGGCGAGGCGGTGCAGGACAGCAAAAAGCTGAAATCCGCCCTGGAGGCCATGAGCCTGATTTCCGGCCAAAAGCCGGTTTCGACCAAATCCAAGAAATCCATCGCCGGCTTCAAGATCCGCGACAATATGGCCATTGGCTGCAAGGTCACGCTGCGCCGCGCGCGCATGTATGAATTTCTGGATCGCCTGGTGACCATTGCCTTGCCGCGCGTGAAGGATTTTTGCGGCCTGAACGGCAAAAGCTTTGATGGGCGCGGCAATTACGCTATGGGCGTCAAGGAACATATCATCTTCCCCGAGATCAATTACGACACGATTGATCAGATTTGGGGCATGGACATCATCGTTTGCACTTCGGCCAAAACCGATGCCGAGGCCAAAGCGTTGTTGAAGGAATTCGATTTCCCGTTCCGGAACTGATCCTTTTGGGTCCACCCCGTAGCGGTTTTGGAGAGCTGTATGGCGAAGACTGGTTCGATCGAGCGCAACGACAAGCGCAAGCGGTTGGTGAAGCAATTCGCGGCCAAGCGGGCGCGGCTGAAAGCCGTGGCGCTCAATGAAGACCTGCCGCTGGAAGAGCGTTTCGAGGCGCGCCTGAAGCTGGCGCAATTGCCGCGCAATTCGGCACCCTCGCGCGTGCGCAATCGCTGCGAGCTGACGGGGCGCCCGCGCGCCTATTACCGCAAGGTGCGGATGAGCCGGATCGCGCTGCGGGAGCTGGCCTCGAAGGGCCAGATCCCCGGCATGGTCAAGTCGAGCTGGTGAGGCGATTGCAATGAATCTCAGCGATCCAATCGGCGATCTGATCACGCGCATCCGCAATGCGCATATGCGCCACAAGGCTTTGGTGACCAGCCCGGCTTCCAAGCTGCGCGAGCGGCTGCTCAGCGTGCTGGTCGATGAAGGCTATATCCGCAGCTTCGAAACGGTTGAAAAAGAAGGCCGCCGCGAACTGGAAATCCAGCTCAAATATTATGAAGGCGCGCCGGTGATCACCAATATCGCGCGCGTTTCCAAGCCGGGCCGGCGGGTCTATTCCTCGATCAAGGATCTTGGCCTGGTGCGCAACGGGCTGGGCATCGCCATTCTTTCCACGCCCAAGGGCGTTATGTCGGATTCCGCCGCACGGGCCCAAAATGTGGGCGGCGAAGTTCTTTGCAAGGTTTACTGAGGACTTAGCGATGTCACGGGTTGGTAAAAAGCCTATTACTTCTCCGGCCGGCGTCTCGATCCTTGTAAAAGGTCAAGATGTATCGGTTAAGGGGCCCAAGGGCTCTTTGGCCTTCCGCGTGCCCGATGAAGTGGAAATCGTTCAAGATGGCGCGGTGCTGAGCGTGCGCCCACGCAATGAAACCGGGCGCTCGCGCGCCATGTGGGGCATGTCGCGCGCCATTCTCGCCTCGCATGTCGAGGGGGTGGAAAAGGGCTTTGAGCGGGGCCTCGATCTTGTGGGTGTCGGCTATCGTGCGGCCATGCAAGGCAAGCGTTTGCAATTGCAGCTCGGCTTTAGCCACGACGTGCTCTATGATCCGCCTGAGGGGATCGTCATCGCCGTGCCCAAGCCCACCGAGATTCGTATTTCGGGCATGGACAAGCAAAAGGTTGGCCAGGTGGCCGCGGAAATCCGCTCGTATCGCCCGCCCGAGCCCTACAAGGGCAAGGGGGTGAAGCACCAAGGTGAAGTGGTTCGTCGCAAGGAAGGCAAGAAGAAATAGGCCATGAAAACCGGGCTTGAGAAAAATCAACGGCGCGCGCAGCGGGTGCGTTCCCGCCTGCGCCAGGTGGCGCGCGGGCTCCCCCGCTTGACGGTGTTCCGCTCCAACAAGCATATCGCGGCCCAAATCATCGATGATGCCAAGGGCGTGACGATGGTGGCGGCCAGTTCCTTGGAGGCCGGCTATCGCGGCGAGGGGGCTTCTGGCTCTCACCAGAAGGCGGCGGCGGCCATCGGGCTGTTGTTGGCCGAGCGCGCCAAGCAAAAGGGCATCGATGCCGTGGTCTTTGATCGCGGCCCGTATATTTACCACGGCCGCGTCAAGGCGCTGGCCGAAGCCGCCCGCGAGGGCGGGTTGCAGTTCTAAGGAGCACAGCATGGCGCGCGAGCCGGAACAACACGGCCAATCGAATGAGCGTGGCGATCGCGGCGGGCGGGGCCGGGATCGTGATCGTGAGCGCGGCCGCGAGCAGGATCGCGATCCTGAATTCGTCGACAAGCTCGTGGCCATCAACCGCGTTGCGGCGACGGTCAAGGGCGGCAAGCGCTTTGGCTTTGCCGCGCTGGTGGTCGTCGGGGATAAAAAGGGCCGCGTCGGCTTCGGTCATGGCAAGGCGCGCGAAGTGCCCGATGCCATCCGCAAGGCCACCGATGAAGCCAAGAAGACCATGGTGCGCGTGCCGCTGCGCGAAGGGCGCACATTGCATCATGATGGCGCGGGCCGCTGGGGCGCTGGCCGGGTGATGCTGCGCTCGGCTCCTCCGGGCACGGGCGTGATCGCGGGCGGCCCGATGCGGGCGGTGTTGGAAGTTCTGGGTGTGCAGGACGTGGTGGGCAAATCCATCGGCTCGTCCAATCCCTACAACATGGTGCGGGCCACGGTGGCAGCCTTGCGCGGGCAGGTCAGCCCCCGTTTCGTGGCCAATCGGCGCGGGCTGAAAGTTGCGGAAATCCTGGGCCGGCGGCGCGATGGGGCCAGCGTCGGCGAAGTCGTGGAGGCTTGACATGAATCCCAAGCCGATCGTGCGCGTGAAATTGACGGGCAGCCCAATCCGCCGCCATTACACCCAAGGGGCGACGCTGCTGGGCCTTGGCCTCAAGAAGAAAGATCAGATCGTGGAAGTCGAGGATACGCCCGCCATTCGCGGCATGATCCGCAAGGTTGCCCATCTGGTCGAAATCCTCGAACCACGGATGTGATCGCCACTTTTACCGAGAAGGAGAAGGCGCTATGCGCCTCAACGAACTGAAGGATAACGAAGGCGCGGCCCCCGGGCGCATGCGCGTCGGGCGCGGCGTCGGCTCTGGCAAGGGCAAGACGGCCGGGCGCGGCGTCAAGGGGCAAAAATCCCGGCGCGGCGTGTCCATCAATGGCTTTGAAGGTGGGCAAATGCCCATCCACATGCGCGCGCCCAAGCGCGGCTTCAATTCGCTGAACCGGGCACGCTATGCGTGGGTCAATCTCGGGCGGATCGAGGCGGCGATTGAGGCCGGCAAGCTGGATGCCACCCGGCCTATCGATGAAAACGCGCTGATGGCCGCCGGCCTTGTGCGGCGCAAGCGCGATGGCGTGCGCCTGCTGGCACAAGGCGATCTGACGCGCAAGCTGGCCATCACGGTGACTGGGGCCTCGGCCGCGGCGATCGCAGCGGTGGAAAAAGCCGGCGGCACTGTCAATGTGAGCGCAGCCAAGCTTCCGCCCGCCGAGGCGAAGGCCTAAATACGGTCCGAGCTTGTGCTCAAGGCCTTCGTTGCGGGCGCAGATTTGCGTGCCGGCATTACAGGAGCAGCGTGATCCATGGCTTCCGCCGCCGAGCAGCTTGCGCAAAATATCAATTTGGGTTCGTTCCTGAAAGCCACCGAGCTTCAGCAGCGCATTTGGTTCACCCTTGGGGCGCTGGTGGCTTACCGGCTGGGCACCTTCATCCCCATCCCCGGGGTGGATCCGGCGGCTTTTGCCCAGGTCTTTGCCGGCCAGCAGGGCGGCATATTGGGCATGTTCAACATGTTCTCCGGCGGCGCAGTTGAGCGCATGGCCATTTTCGCGCTGAACGTGACGCCCTATATCTCGGCCTCGATCATCATCCAACTGCTGTCCACGGCCTCCCCCACGCTGGAGCGCCTGAAGAAAGAAGGCGAGGCGGGCCGCAAGCAGCTCAATCAATACACCCGCATGCTGACTTTGGTTCTGGCCATTATGCAATCATTCGGGATCGCGGTTACGCTGCAATCGGCCACCGGCACGGTCACCAATCCGGGCTTGCTGTTCCAGATCTCCACGGTGATCACGCTCACGGGCGGGGTCATGCTGCTGATGTGGATCGGCGAGCAGATCACCGCGCGCGGCATCGGCAATGGCGTGTCCTTGATCATTTTCGCGGGCATCGTGGCCGAATTGCCGCGGGCGCTGTTTCAAATGCTCAATCTGGTCAAGGTCGGGGAATTGTCGTTCTTCGACATCCTGTTGATTTTGGCCATCGCCGTTGCGGTGACGATCCTGATCGTGTGGATCGAGCGCTCGCAGCGCCGCCTCGTCATCCAATATCCCAAGCGCCAAGTCGGCAATCGCATGTTCATGGGCGAAAGCTCGTTTTTGCCGCTGAAAATCAATACGGCCGGGGTGATCCCGCCGATTTTTGCCTCGTCCTTGCTGTTGTTGCCGGGCACGGTGGCCGGCTTGATCGGCCAGCAGGCCAATTTGCCGCCCTATCTGGCCTGGGCCCCGGCGGTGGCGGCGGCCTTGCAAATCGGCCAGCCCTTGCACATGAGCCTTTATGCGATCGGCATTATCTTCTTTTGTTTCTTTTACACGTCCATCGTGTTCAACCCGGAAGAGACGGCCGAGAATCTCCGTAAGCATGGCGGCTTCGTGCCCGGCATCCGGCCCGGCAAAAAAACCACCGAATACTTGGATTATATTCTCACCCGGCTGACGGTGATCGGAGCAATCTACATCACTTTTGTGTGTTTGCTTCCTGAGTTTGTGATCGCTTCCTATCAGGTTCCGTTTTTCTTGGGCGGCACATCCATCCTGATCGTCATTTCCGTGACGATGGACACTGTCACACAAGTGCAATCTCACTTGCTTGCGCATCAATATGAGGGTCTGATCAAAAAAACCCGATTAAGAGGGCGTGGCAGATGAATTTGATCCTGTTCGGCCCTCCGGCGGCCGGAAAGGGGACGCAGGCCAAACGCTTGGTGGAACGGCGCGCTTTGACGCAGCTCTCCACCGGGGACATGCTGCGCGCCGCCCGCACCTCCGGCTCGGAGCTGGGCAAAAAAGTGGCGGCCATCATCGACAGCGGCGAGCTGGTTTCCGATGCCATCGTGGTGGAATTGATCGAAGAGCGCGTGGCCAGTTGCATGGGCTGCGCCGGCTTCGTGTTCGATGGCTTTCCGCGCACCTTGCCGCAAGCCGAAGCCCTGGATCACCTGATGGTGCGCCATAAGCAGGGCATCGATGTCGTCATTCGTTTGGAGGTGGATGAGACGGCGCTGATTTCGCGCATCCGCCAGCGCTTCGAGGCCGAAGGCCGCGCCGATGACAATCCCGATGCCTTCCTCATTCGCCTCAACGCCTATAAGGCGCAAACGGCCCCACTGATTCCCTATTATCACGAACAGGGTAAGCTGGTGGGCATAGACGGCATGGCCGATATGGACACGGTCAGCACCCAGATCGGCGCTGTGCTCGATAAGCTGCAACGCGGTAAAATGGCGGGCAGCGCCGGTTGACCGCGCGGGCCGCTGCGCGTATACGCGCTTCTTTACGTCGCATCCTCTGCGCTGCGTGCCGCCTCCAGATCGGGGATGGCCGGCGTATTTCCGTTTAGGAGTAAGCTCTTGGCTCGTATCGCCGGCGTCAATATCCCAACCCAGAAGCGGGTGGTGATTGCGCTGCAATATATCCACGGCATTGGCGGGGCCAAGGCCAAGGAACTCATCGAAAAAGTGGGCATCAATCCTGAGCGGCGGGTCAACCAGCTCACCGATGCCGAAGTCCTGCAAATTCGCGAGGCCATCGATCGCGATTTCCTGGTCGAGGGGGATTTGCGCCGGGAAGTCTCCACCAATATCAAGCGGCTGATGGATTTGGGCTGTTATCGCGGCCTGCGCCATCGGCGCGGCCTGCCGGTGCGCGGCCAGCGCACCCACACCAATGCGCGCACGCGCAAAGGCCCGGCCAAGCCGATCGCCGGCAAAAAGCAAGCCACCCGCAAATAGGCCGCCCAACCGGGCACGAGAGAGGCGCAGCCATCCATGGCGAAAGAAACTGGTCAACGCGTTCGCAAGCGCGAGCGGAAAAATATCGTGGCGGGCGTGGTGCACGTCAACGCGAGCTTCAACAATACCATGATCACCATCACCGATGCGCAGGGCAATGCCATCGCCTGGTCCAGCGCCGGAACCATGGGGTTCAAGGGCTCGCGCAAGTCCACGCCCTATGCCGCGCAGGTGGCCGCCGAAGATGCCGGGCGCAAAGCCATGGAACACGGCATGCGCACGGTTGAGGTGAATGTCTCGGGGCCCGGCTCGGGGCGCGAATCGGCGCTGCGCGCGCTGCAGAGCGTGGGCTTCACCGTTTTGTCCATCCGCGATGTGACGCCGATCCCGCACAATGGCTGTCGCCCGCCAAAGCGCCGCCGCGTCTAAGTCACCGCGCTGATCCATCAGAAACGAGATATGCATGTCGATTGAACGCAACTGGCAAGAACTGATCCGGCCGAAAAAGCCCAGCGTGGAGCACGGCTTTGATGCGCGCCGGCGTGCCACCTTGGTGGCCGAGCCGCTGGAGCGCGGCTTTGGCATGACTTTGGGCAATTCTCTGCGGCGGGTGCTGCTGTCTTCTTTGCAGGGCGCGGCCATCACCGCCGTGCAGATCGATGGCGTGGTCCACGAATTTTCCTCGATCACCGGCGTGCGCGAGGATGTCACCGATCTGGTGCTCAATCTGAAGCAGGTGGCCATCCGCATGCGCGGCGAAGGCCCCAAAAAGCTGATGCTGAAGGCCGATCGCGCCGGTGCGGTGCGTGCGGGCGATATCCAGACCTCCTCCGATATCGAAATCCTCAACCCGGAGCACGTGATTTGCACCCTCGATGAGGGGGCCAATGTGCGCATGGAGCTGACGGTCAATACCGGCAAGGGCTATGTGGCCGCTGAGGGCAACCGGCCCGACGATGCGCCCATCGGCCTGATCGCGGTCGATTCCATCTATTCGCCGGTGCGCCGCGTGGCCTATCGGGTGGAAAACACCCGCGAGGGCCAGGTTCTCGATTATGACAAGCTGATCTTGGAAGTTGAAACCAATGGCAGCCTGCGCCCGGAAGATGCCGTGGCCTATGCCGCGCGCATTTTGCAGGATCAATTGCAGATTTTCATCACTTTCGAAGAGCCGAAGCAGAAAAAATCCGAACTCGATAAGCCCGATCTGCCCTTCAACCCCTCTTTGCTGAAAAAGGTGGATGAGCTGGAGCTTTCGGTGCGTTCGGCCAATTGCCTGAAGAATGACAATATCGTCTATATCGGCGATCTCATTCAGAAGTCTGAGGCCGAAATGCTGCGCACGCCGAATTTTGGACGCAAATCCTTGAATGAAATCAAGGAAGTGCTCTCCGGCATGGGCCTACATCTGGGCATGACGGTGGAAAATTGGCCGCCCGAAAATATTGATGATCTTGCCAAGAAATACGACGATCAAACCTGAATCCAGCGCGCGGTGCCGAGCCCGCGCTTAGTGACGAGAAGAGACGGACATGCGCCACGGCATCGCCCACAAAAAGCTGAATCGCACCGCGAGCCATCGCGAAGCGATGTTTGCCAATATGGCAGCGGCCTTGATCAAGCACGAGCAGATCGTCACCACCTTGCCTAAGGCCAAGGCTTTGCGCCCCGTGGTAGAAAAGCTGGTGACGCTGGCCAAGCGCGGCGGCCTCTCGGCCCGGCGCCTGGCCATTTCCCGTCTGCGCGATGAGAGCATGGCCAAAAAGCTGTTCGATACGCTGGGGCCGCGCTATGCCGCGCGCCTGGGCGGCTATACGCGCGTATTGAAAGCCGGCTTTCGCCAGGGTGATAATGCGCCTATCGCCGTGATCGAGTTCGTCGATCGCGATGAAAGCGCCAAGGGGCGCGATTCTGGCCAGCCAATCGAGGGCTGATGGCCTATCTTTTGCCGCACCAGCCTGCAATCTCGATTGGCTCGATGTTTTGAGAGGGCTATTGCGATGATCCGCGCTGCTTGCCTCGTTACCGCGCTCGCTTTGCTGGCCACCAGCGCCTGCCAGGAGCCGGCCTCGGCCCAGAGCCAACTGGCTTTGCCCGCGCCGGCCGCCAGCACCGAGCGGCGACTTCCCCTCAATGATGGCCAGGCCAAGCTGTCTTTGGCCCCCGTGGTCAGCCGCGCTTCGCCGGCCGTGGTCAATGTCTATGCCCAGCGGACCGAGCGCAATCCCATGCTCGATGATCCGTTTTTCCGCCGCTTTGGCGGCAGTTTGGGCATCCCGCAAGAACGGGTTCAGCAATCCTTGGGCTCGGGCGTGCTGGTGCGGGCCGATGGCGTCGTCGTCACCAATAACCATGTGATTTCCGGGGCCGATAAGCTCAAAGTGGTGCTGGCCGATCGGCGCGAATTCGATGCTAAGCTGATCCTCTCCGATCCGCAGACCGATCTGGCGGTGCTGCGCCTGGAGGGCCTGGAAGGCGAGCGCCTGCCCATCCTGCCCTTTGCCGAAACGCGCTCCACCCAGGTGGGCGATCTGGTCATCGCCATCGGCAATCCCTTTGGGCTCAACCAAACCGTCACCAGCGGCATCGTTTCGGCACTGGCCCGCACCGGCGTTTCGCTGAACGACTTTTCCTTTTTCGTGCAGACGGATGCGGCCATCAATCGCGGCAATTCCGGTGGGGCCCTGGTCGATCTGGATGGCAATCTGGTTGGGGTGAATTCTGCGATTTTGTCGGAAGGCGGGGGCTCTAATGGCATCGGCTTTGCCATTCCCTCGGCTTTGGTGCGCCGCGTGGTGGAATCGGCGCTTTCCGATGGCCGGGTGGTGCGGCCTTGGCTGGGCGCGCGTGGCCAGACGGTGACGGCGGAACTGGCGCGCTCCATGGGGCTGGATCGGCCCCAAGGTGTCATCTTGGCCGATCTCTATCCCACCGGCCCCTTGATCAAGGCCGGATTGCGCAAAGGCGATGTGGTGCTGGCCATCAATGGCGAAGATATTTTCGACGAGCAGGGGCTGCGCTTCCAGGCCGCCACCTTGCGCCCCGGTGCCCAGGTGCGGATCGATTATCTGCGCGGCGGCGCGCGCCAGAGCACGACCGCCAAGGTGGAAGCCCCGCCCGAGCGCCCGGCCGCCGATCCGCGCACCATTGGCGGGCGCAATCCTTTGACGGGCGCGGAAATTGTGACGCTTTCGCCGGCCGTCGCGGAGGCCTTGGGCATCGATCCCTTGCTGGAAGGCGCGGCCATCCGTGCCGTCGATGGGCGCGGGCCGGCGGCGCGGCTGGGCCTGCAGGCTGGCGATGTCATTCGCGCCATCAATGGCGAAGAAATCCAAACCTCCGCGGAGCTGGAGCGCCTGCTCGCCGCGCCGGCCCGTGGCTGGGCCGTGACGGTGGAGCGCGACGGCGTGCGCCAAACCTTGACGGTGCGGGCCTGATTGGCTCAGCCTGAGGCTTTGAGCGGCGTGGCGATGGACCAGCTATGCCCGAACGGGTCTTCAACAACGCCATAGCGATCGCCCCAGAACTGATCGGCGATCGGAAACTTCACTTTGGCCCCGGCGGCGGTTGCCCGCTCGAACCAGGCATCGGCATTATCCACCTGCAAATGCAGGGTCACGCCGCCGATCGGCGGGGCTGGCGCGCCGCCGGAATATTCCTCGAACCAATCGTGCAGCATCAGCGATCCGCCATTGATGCGCAGATGCGCGTGCATCAGGCGCTTGCCATCCTCGGCGAGGCTGCGGAAAATTTCCTCGGCTGCAAAAGCGCGCCGGTAAAAGTCGACGGCGGCGCTGCCATTCTGTACCATGATATGGGGGGTCAGGCCGCCCAAGGGCCCCTTTTCGTCATAGGCGGTGCCCGCCGGATCGTCGGCCATGAATTTCTCCTGCGCTGGGATGGCATTGCGTGCATGATCTCTTCACATCTGCGGGCCTGGATCAAGGCCTGTCATTGCCCCTGGCGGAGCGCCTGCGCCCTAAATCCCTGAACGAGATTTATGGCCAGGAGCATTTGCTCGGCGCGGATGGGCCGATCGGGCGCATGCTGGCGGCGGGGCGCATCGCTTCCATGGTGCTGTGGGGGCCGCCGGGCGTGGGCAAAACCACCTTGGCGCGGCTGCTGGCGAAGGCCAGCGGCCAGCGTTTCGAGCAGATTTCCGCTGTGTTTTCCGGCAGCGCCGATCTGAAAAAGGTGTTTGAAACCGCGCGCGGCCGGCGCGCCATCGGCGAAGGCACGCTGTTGTTCGTCGATGAAATCCATCGTTTCAACCGGGCCCAGCAGGATGCGTTCTTGCCGGTGGTCGAGGAGGGGGTGATCACCCTCATTGGGGCCACGACGGAAAACCCCTCGTTTGAACTGAACGGCGCTTTGTTGTCGCGCTGCCGCGTCTTGGTGCTCAAGCCCTTGGATGAGGCGGCCTTGGAACGCCTTTTGGCGCGGGCCGAAGACCATCTCCAGCGCGCTTTGCCGATCGATGCGCCGGCGCGCGCGCTGCTGATCGGCTTCGCGCAGGGCGATGGCCGCTATCTGCTGACCTTGGCCGAGGATCTGGCGCAGGATCAGCCCGCATCGCCCTATGATGCGGGCCAGCTGGCCGAGCGGCTGCAAAAGCGCGCGCCCAATTACGACAAGGATCGCGAAGCCCATTACGATCTGATTTCGGCTTTGCACAAAGCCATTCGCGGCTCGGATGTCGATGCGGCGCTCTATTGGCTGGCGCGCATGCTGGCCGGGGGCGAGGATCCGCTGTTTCTGGCCCGCCGCCTGGTGCGCGCCGCTTCCGAGGATGTGGGGCTGGCCGATCCCAATGCCCTGCTGATCGCCCATGCCGCCAAGGAGGCCGTGGATTTTTTGGGCCTGCCCGAAGCGGAATTGCATCTGGCCCATGCCGTGCTGCATTTGGCCAGCGCGCCCAAGTCCAATTCCGCCTATTCGGCCTGGAAGGCGGCCAAGGCCGCCGCCGCCGCCCATGGGGGCCTGGCTCCGCCGCTGCACAGCCGCAATGCACCGACGGCACTCATGAAAAGCCTCGGTTATGGGCGCGGCTACGCCTATGATCACGACAGCCCCGAAGGCGTTTCGGGGCAAAACTATTTTCCTGATGAAATGCCCCGCCAAACCTTTTACCAGCCCACCGATCGCGGCCACGAGGCCCGCATAAAGGAGCGGCTGGCCATGGTTGCGCGGATACGCCAGGAAGCGGAGGGCAAGTGAGTCAGCGCCTTGAGCTTTTGTTCCAAGATACCCGCGTCGTCGGGGTCAACAAGCCGGCCGGCCTGGCCGTGCAGGGGGGCTCTGGCGTGGAAGAGAGCCTGGAGGATCAATTGCAGCAATTGGCCCGCCCGGGGCGCAAAATCCGCCTGGTCCACCGGCTCGATCGCGATACCAGCGGGGTGTTGATCGCGGCCAAGACCCAGCCGGCGGCGGCTTTTCTCTCGGCGGCCTTCGCCAATCGGGCCGTGCACAAAACCTATCTGGCTTTGGTCTGTGCGCCCGGCCCCATGCCCGCGGAGGGGGAGATTTCCGCCCCGCTGATCAAGGCTCCCGGCAAGATCGATGTGATGAAGCTGGCCCAGCCCGGTGAGGCGGGCGCGCAAGAGGCGTTGACGCGCTATCGCCTGTTGCAGGCGGTGCCCGGCGCGGCGCTGCTGGCTCTGGAGCCGGTGACCGGGCGGATGCACCAATTGCGCGCGCATCTGGCCTCGATCGGCCATCCCATAGCCGGTGATGGAAAATATGGCGGCCTGTTCCACCTAAGCGAGGTGCGCATCTCGCGGTTGATGCTGCATGCGGCCAAGCTCGATGCCCCCCATCCCGAAGGCGCCCGCCTGTGCATCGAAGCGCCCATGCCGGAAGAGTTTCTGCGGATTCTGGCGGCGCTGGCGCTGGATGTGCCGCGCATTGAAAACGGGGTATTGGCCCGATGATTTTCACGATTGCCGCTTCAAGCGGGGCATTGGGGCGCACATGGTGAAGGCCGTCGAAACATTGGAAGTCGGGGCCGATGAAGGCGAAGTGCGCGTGGATCGCTGGCTGCGCCGACGCTTTCCTCAACTCAGCCAAGGGATCATCGAAAAACTGGTGCGCACCGGCCAAGTGCGGGTGGATGGGGCGCGCGTCAAGGCCAATGACCGCCTGCTGAGCGGGCAATTGGTGCGCATCCCACCTTTGCCGGAGCCACCGGAGCGCGCGCCCGAAGCGGGCCTTTCTCCCAAGGATGAGGCCTTTGTCAAAAGCCTCGTCATCCACCGCGATGACGATGTGATCGCCCTCAACAAGCCCTCCGGCCTCGCGGTGCAGGGCGGGGCAAAAACCGGACGCCATCTCGATGCTTTGCTCGATGGCTTGAAATTTGAGCGCGAGGAGCGGCCAAAACTGGTGCACCGGCTGGATAAGGACACATCCGGCGTGTTGTTGCTGGCGCGTCATCCGCGCGCGGCGGCGTTTTTGGCCAAATCTTTCCGCTCACGCGAGACGCAAAAGGTGTATTGGGCCGTGGTGCTGGGCTGTCCGCGCCCCTCCATGGGCGAAATTCGTGGCTGGCTCAAAAAAGCCGGCGGGGCCAAGGAATCTGATCACGAATTGGTCCGTGCCGCTGCGCATGGGGAAGAAGGCGCGCTATTTGCCATTACCGATTATGCAATGATTTCCGAGGCGTTTCCGCGCCTTGCCTGGCTGGCTTTGAAGCCCGTCACCGGGCGCACGCATCAATTGCGCTTTCATATGGCGGGGCTGGGCCATGCCATTTTGGGCGATGGCAAATATACCTGCGCGTTGGAGCGGCCAGGGGAATTGCCGCGCCAATTGCATTTGCACGCCCGCGCGGTGGAAACGCCCCATCCCAATGGCTCCGTGCTGCGCCTCATCGCCCCCTTGCCCC
>CAZAGL010000030.1:0-13756 GCA_964484435.1 uncultured Caulobacteraceae bacterium | reverse complement strand
GGCCGCGCCAGCCTTTCTTGCCTGCCAGGCGCAGAATCCGCGAGGTCCCGTGAACGTCGTCGTGGTGGAATCGCCTGCAAAGGCCAAAACCATCAACAAATATCTGGGCAAGGATTACACCGTCCTGGCCAGCTACGGGCATGTGCGCGATTTACCGGCCAAGGATGGCTCGGTTCGGCCTGATGAGGATTTCGCCCTGGATTGGGAAATGGATCCCCAAGGTGCCAAGCGCATGCGGGAGATCGCCGAGGCCATGAAGGGGGCCGAGCGCCTGATCCTGGCCACCGATCCGGATCGCGAGGGCGAGGCCATTTCCTGGCATGTGTTGGAGGCCTTGAACCAGAAAAAAGCGCTGAAGGGCAAAGCGGTTGAGCGCGTCACCTTCAATGCCATCACCAAGGATGCCATTTTACGGGCCATGGCCGCGCCGCGGGCCATCGATATGGAATTGGTCCATGCCTATTTGGCGCGGCGGGCGCTGGATTATCTCGTCGGCTTTACGCTTTCGCCGGTTTTGTGGCGCAAATTGCCGGGTGCGCGCTCGGCCGGGCGGGTGCAATCGGTGGCGCTGCGCCTGATCTGCGAGCGCGAGATCGAAATCGAAGCCTTCAAGCCGCAGGAATATTGGACGATCGAAGCCATGCTGCGCGCCGATGGCGAGGATGTGATCCTGGCACGCCTATCGATGCTGGATGGGATCAAGCTCAAACGCCTGGATGTAACGGATAAAACCATGGCCGATCGGGCCCTGGCCGCGATTCGTGCCGGCACATTCCGCGTCGCCGAGGTGGAAGCCAAGCCGCTCAAGCGCAATCCGCCCCCGCCCTTCACCACCTCCACCCTCCAGCAAGAGGCGGCCCGCAAGCTGGGCTTTTCGGCCACGCGCACCATGCAGGCCGCGCAGCGCCTCTATGAGGGCGTGGATATCGGCGGCGAAACCGTCGGCCTCATCACCTATATGCGCACCGACGGCGTGCAAATGGCCGAAGAAGCCCTGCATGGCCTGCGCCGCGCCATCGAGCGGGAATTCGGCACCCAATATTTGCCGGAAAAGCCGCGCCGCTACACCAGCAAGGCCAAGAATGCGCAAGAAGCACACGAGGCCATCCGCCCGACCGATCCCTTCCGCAAACCGGGCTCCTTGCGCCTGGAAGGCGATATGGCCCGGCTTTATGAACTGGTGTGGAAGCGCGCCATGGCCTCGCAGATGGAAGCGGCGGCGCTCGAGCGCACCACGCTGGATTTCGTGGATGCCCCCGGCAAAACGGGCATGCGGGCCAGTGGCCAAGTGGTTTTGTTTCCCGGCTATTTCGCTTTGTATCAAGAAGGCCAAGACGATGCCGAGGATGAAGAAAGCCGGCGCCTGCCCCGCTTGAAGATCGGCCAGGATGTGCGCGTGGAAAGCGCCAAATCCGATCAGCATTTCACCGAGCCGCCGCCCCGCTATGGCGAGGCCAGCCTCGTCAAAAAGCTGGAAGAATTGGGCATCGGGCGCCCCTCCACCTATGCCGCCACCTTGGAAAAGCTGCGCGAGCGCAATTATGTGCGCATGGAGCGCAACCGCTTCAGCCCCGAAGACAAAGGCCGCATGGTCACGGCGTTTTTGGAAAACTTTTTCAAAAAATACGTGGAATATGATTTCACCGCCGAACTCGAAGCGCGGCTGGATCTCGTTTCTTCTGGCGAGCTGGCCTGGAAAGATCTGTTGCGGGCCTTCTGGAACGATTTCGATGCCAATGTGAAGGGCATCGCGGAATTGCGCGTCACCCAGGTATTGGATGCGCTGAACCTTTCGCTGGGCCCGCACATCTTCCCCGATCGCGGCGATGGCAGTGATCCGCGCCAATGCCAGACATGCCTGGAAGGCCAGCTTTCGTTGAAAATCGGGCGGTTTGGGGCGTTCATCGGCTGTTCGCGCTATCCCGAATGCCGCCTCACGCGCCCGCTCGCCCCCAGCGAGGATGCACAAGAGGCCATGCCCGCCGAAGGCAAGGCGCTGGGCATGCATCCGCAGACGGGTGAGGCCGTCACGCTGCGCAGCGGGCGGTTTGGGCCCTATGTGCAATTGGGCGAAGGCGAAAAGCCGCGCCGGGCCAGCCTGCCCAAAGGCTGGGACAGCGCCAGCCTGGGCCTCGATCAGGCCCTTCGCCTGCTGGCCTTGCCCCGCGAGATCGGCCCCCATCCCGAAAGCGGCGAGATGATCCTGGCCGGGCTCGGCCGCTTTGGCCCCTATCTGCAAATGGGCAAGCTCTACGCCAATCTGCCATCGGTTGAGGATGCGCTGGAAATCGGCCTCAACCGCGCGGTGGTCGTGCTGGAGGAGAAGAAAGCGGGCGGCGGGCGCGGTGGGCGCGGCGCGCCGGCGGCGCTGAAAGAGCTGGGCCCCCATCCGCAAACGCAAAAGGCCCTGAAGGTAATGAGCGGGCGTTATGGCCCCTATGTCTCCGACGGGGCCCTCCACGCGACCTTGCCGCGCACGCTGGAACCCCAGGCCGTGACCCTGGAAATGGCCGTGCTGCTGCTGGCCCAGAAAGAGGCGGCCGGCGGCGGGAAAAAGCCCAAGCCCAGCCGCAAGGCCGCACCCAAAACGGCCAAGGAGGCATCCAGCCCTTCTAAAAAGCTGCCGGCCAAAAAGGCACCGGCCAAGGCCAAAAAGGCTGAAACCGCCAAGCCTAAGGCCGCAAAACCCAAACTATCCGCCGCTAAGCCCAAGGCCGCCAAAGCGTGAGACATTTTGCCCCGCCGCCGCTCTGATCCAGCTTCGCTCAGCCACGCAAGCGTCTTGGCCGCCATCGAGGCGATGGGCGGCGCGGGCGATAAGCGCAGCCTGGCGCGCCGGCTGAATGTGCCGATGGATCAAAAGGCGCAGTTGCGCCGCATCCTGGTCGAGCTGGAAAGCGAGGGCCTGCTGGGGCGCAGCGGCCGCAAGGGCTTTGCCAGCGCGCAGGCCTTGCCCGAAACCGGCGTGTTCGAGATCGTCGATCGCGATCGCGACGGCGAATTGCTGGCCCGCTTTCGTGGACGCGATGGCCTCATGGGGCCCAGCGTGCGCGTGGCCCCAGGCGATCAGCGCGCCATGCGCGGCGAGGCGGCCATCGGGCTGGGCGATCGGGTTTTGGCCCGCATCGAGCGCGAAGGCGATGAGCCGATCGCCAAGATCATCAAGCGCGTGGGCCAAAGCGCTCAAACCGTCATGGGCGTGTTCCATGCCCTATCCGATCCGCGCGCGCGCGGGGCGGGCAAGATCGCGCCCGCCGATCGCAAAATGCGCTATGACTTGCTGGTCGATGCCGCCGATACCCATGGGGCAATCGAAGGCGATCTGGTGCTGTGCGAGCTGTTGCCGGCATCGGGCCGCTCGCACGGCCCCAAACGCGCCCGCGTGCGCGAGCGCATCGGGCGCATGGAGGATCCGCGCGCCGCGTCTATCCTGGCCATCCACGCCCATGGCATCCCTTTGGGCTTTTCCGAAGAGGTCTTGGCGCAGGCCGCGGCCGCGCGCGGGCCCAGCCTGAAGAGCCTCGCGCCCTTGGATGGTGCATCTAGCGAAAAAGCCCGAAAAGCGATTGCCAGCCGCGTGGATTTACGCAGCCTGCCTCTGATCACCATCGATCCCGAGGATGCGCGCGATCATGACGATGCGGTATTCGCCGAGCCGGACAGCGATCCCAAAAACCCGAATGGCTGGCGCATCTGGGTGGCCATTGCCGATGTAGCAGCCTTCGTGCCCGCCGGCTCGGCGTTGGATCACGCGGCGCTCAAACGCGGCAATTCCACCTATTTCCCCGATCGCGTGGCCCCCATGCTGCCCGAGCGCCTTTCGGCGGATTTGTGCTCATTGCGCGAGGGGGAGGCGCGCGCCTGCCTCGCCGTGGAAATGCTCTTCGATTCTTCGGGCATCAAGCGCGGGCACCGCTTCGTGCGCGCCATCATGCAATCAGCCGCCAAGTTGACCTATGCCCAGGCGCAGGCCGCCTTCGACAACGCGCCCGATGAAAAAACCGCGCCCTTGATGGAGGGCATCCTCATGCCCCTGTGGGCGGCCTATGCCTGCGTGCGCCAAGGGCGCGATGCGCGCCAGCCTCTGGAGATCGCGTCATCCGAGTTTCGCATCCAGTTCGGGCCAGATGGCGAGGTCACCGGCGTGCGCAAGCGCGAGACGCTGGAGGCCAACAAGCTCATCGAAGAATTGATGATCCAGGCCAATGTCTGCGCCGCCGAAACCCTGGAATCCAAGACCCAGCCTTTGGTCTATCGGGTGCATGATCAGCCTTCGAAGGAGAAAATTGCCGCGCTGACCGATTTTCTGTCCACTTTGGATCTGAGCTGGGCCAAAGGCCAAACGCTGAGCCCGGCGCGCTTTAACGCCTTGCTGCGCATCGCACGCGAAGGGCCACATGCCGATATCGTCAATGAGATGGTGCTGCGCAGCCAATCGCAGGCCATCTATGCGCCGGAGAATATCGGCCATTTCGGGTTGAATCTGGCCAAATACGCACATTTCACCTCCCCCATCCGCCGCTATGCGGATCTGATCGTGCATCGGGCGCTGATCCGCGCTTTGCGCCTCGGCGACGATGGCCTGACGCCGGAAGACGGCGAAAAGCTGGAGCAAACAGCAGAGCACATCACCAATTGCGAGCGTCGCTCCATGGCCGCCGAGCGCGAAGCCAATGAGCGCTATATCGCCGCCTTTTTGGCGCAGCGGGTTGGGGCGGTGTTCGCGGGGCGCATTTCCGGCGTCACCCGGTTTGGGGCGTTCGTAAAGCTCACGGAAACAAATGCCGATGGCATCGTGCCCATGTCCCAGCTCGGGCCCGAGCGCTTTTTCCATGATCCGGTTTCGCATGTCCTGGTGGGCGAGCGCACCGGCGTGCGCTATCAGCTTGGCCAGGCGGTGGAGGTGCGCCTGCTGGAAGCCGTGCCGATTTCGGGTGGGCTGGTGTTCGAGATGCTGTCTTCTCCGCTGGCGCGCGCGGCCAGCCCGCGCAAAACTGTGGTCCCCGGTGGGCCCCCTCCCCATCGGGGCAAGCCCTTTTCCAAAAGGCCCAGGCGATGAGCAACGCATTCCAACCCGATGATCCGCCCGATCCCGATGCCCCGGAAATCCCGCTGGAGCCAAAAGACGCCGCCACCTTGATCCTCGTGCGCGGCGCGGGCGAAGGGGCCGAGGTGCTGATGGGCCGGCGCGCCAGTGGCCAGGCCTTCATGCCGGATAAATACGTGTTTCCCGGCGGGCGGGTGGATCCAGATGATGCGGATTTGGCGGCGGCTGATGGCCTGGCACCAAGCGAGGCCGCGTTGCTGGCGATCGATGCCTGCCTGCCCGCGCGGGCCTATGCGCTGGCCGCCATCCGCGAAACCTATGAAGAAACCGGCCTGTTCGTGGCGGCCCGCGCAAGCATTGCCGGCACGCATCCGGCCTTCGCCGCGCGCGGGCTGGCCCCCACGCTCGCGCCTTTGCGCTTCATCGCCCGCGCTGTCACCCCGCCTGCGCGCTCGCGCCGATTCGATGCCCGCTTTTTCCTGGGGGCCGCCGAAGATTGCCTGTGCACCGATTGCGCGCCCGCCGATACGACCGAGCTATCCGATCTGCGCTGGTTTACCATGGCGGAGGCCTTCGCCCTCGATCTACCCTCAGTGACGCGCTTTATCCTGGAAGAAGTGCGCCAGAGGCTAGCGGGGCAGGCTTTGCGCCCCGTCTATCTGCGCTGGTCTGCGCAAGGCCATCGTACCGATCGGCTTTAGCAAGCTGTTGAAGAACTCCCGCGAGCCGCGATGCGAAGCCGAAATCGGCCGCATCCTGTTGAGGCGGCATGATTTTTCATCCCAAGTTCGTCGCCGGTCTCGGCCGATGCCCAAACTTCTTCAGTGGGCGCATTTTCGGACACAAAACCGCAACGCCATTGTTGCCCGAAATGCGCAAAAATCGCTCTTTTCCCAGCACCAAGCTTGGGAAGGCAAAAAATCCTTGCCGTCGCGGCCGCGCTGAAGTTCTTAAGCAGCCTGTTTGTGTGGATGAGAAGCTTTTGAATTTGCGTCCTTGATATTGACATTCGATATGGTGCCGGTCAGTTTGGGCGCAATCCATCGGGGTAATGTGCATGCTGACGATCGAACACCTCACCCATTCCTATGCCAAGGGCGTCACCGCGCTTTCGGATGTTTCGCTCACCGTCGAAAATGGAATGTTCGGCCTGCTCGGCCCCAATGGCGCGGGCAAATCCACGCTGATGCGCTGCATCGCCACCTTGCAAACGCCCACCAGCGGCAAGATCAGCTTCAATTCCATCGATGTGGTGCAAGAGCCGGAAAAGCTGCGTGCCCAATTGGGCTATCTGCCGCAGGATTTCGGCGTCTATCCGCGCGTTTCGGCGCGGGAAATGCTGGATCAGATGGCGGTGCTAAAGGGCATTTCCAATCCGCGCCAGCGCAAGGAAACCGTTGAGGGCCTGCTCAATCAGGTTAATCTCTGGGCCGTTCGCAACAAGGCGCTGGCCGGCTATTCCGGCGGGATGCGCCAGCGTTTCGGCATCGCCCAAGCGCTGATCGGGGACCCGAAGCTGATCATCGTCGATGAACCGACAGCCGGCCTCGATCCCGAAGAGCGCAACCGCTTTCTCAATCTCCTGGCCGATATCGGCCAGGATGTGGTGGTCATTCTCTCCACCCATATCGTCGAGGATGTCGCCGATTTGTGCCCGCGCATGGCCATCCTGGCCAATGGCAAAATCATCGAGCGCGGTGCCCCCGCCGATCTGATGGAGCGCCTCAAGGGCAGGATTTGGCGCAAGGCCGTCTCCAAGGCCGAGCTGGAAGAGCTGCGCGCCCAGGCCAGCGTCATTTCCACACGCCTGTTCGCCGGCAGCACGATTGTCAGCGTGCTGGCCGAGGCGAGCCCCGGGCCCGGCTTCATGGCCAGCGAAGGCGGGCTGGAGGAAGTGTATTTCACGGCCATCACCCAATCCAAGCGCGTGGCCTGAGGGATTTTCATGTTTTTCTCCATCGCCGGCTTTGAGTTTCGCTATCAATTGCGCCAGCCTTTGTTCTGGATCGCCTTCACCCTGTTTTTTTTGCTGACATTCGGCGCGATCACGCTCGATAACATCCAGATCGGCGGCGGCGGCAATACCAAGGCCAACAGCCCCTTCGCCATCGCGCAAACCCTGCTGGTCATGGCCGTTTTCGCGATGTTCGTGACCACGGCCTTCGTGGCCAATGTCATTGTGCGCGATGATGAAAGCGGCTTTGGGGCCATCGTGCGGGCCACCAAGGTTTCGAAATTTTCCTATCTCATCGGGCGGTTTTTCGGGGCCTTCGGCGTGAGCGTTCTGGTCTATCTGGCCGTGCCCTTGGCCATGATGCTGGGCGCGGCCATGCCTTGGCTCGATCCCGAAACCATTGGGCCCTTCCGCCCCGATCATTATGGCTGGGTGTTTGCCGTTTTGATCCTGCCCACCCTGTTCTTGCAGGGCGCCGGCTTTTTCACGGCCGCCACCATCACCCGCAGCCTAATGGGGGCTTATGTCAGCGTGGCGGGATTTTTGGTGGCCTACATCGTATTGCTCAATCTCGCAGCCAGCCCCGAGCGGCGCGAGATCGTCGCTTTGCTGGAGCCTTTCGGCATTGGGGCCTTCGGCAATGCCACCCGCTTTTGGACCACGATCGAGCGCAATACCCAATTGCCCGAACTGGCCGGCACGCTGCTGATCAATCGCGCGCTGGCCCTGGCGCTGGGCTTTGGTTTCCTGGCCAGCGCCTATGCGCTGTTCCGCTTCGAGAAAAAGGGCAAGCGCCTGAAGGTTTCGAAGAAGGCCGCGCTGCAAGAGGCGGCGGCCAGCGGAAAAATCGCGCCCAAAATCGCGCCCGATCCGCATGCCGGGCTTGGCCAATTGCTGGCCCGCACGCGCTTTGAGGCCGTTTCCGCCATGCGCCATCCGGCCTTTCTGGTATTGCTGCTGCTCGGCTGCCTCAATGCCGTGGGCGGCCTACTCAATGCCGCCGAAATCTTCGGCACACCGATTTATGCCGTTTCGCGCGTGATGATTTCCACGCTGCAGGGAGCGTTCACGCTTTTTCCCCTGCTGATCGCCATTTACTATGCCGGCGAATTGGTCTGGCGTGAGCGCGACAAGCGCGTGCACGAGATCATCGGGGCCAGCCCGGCGCCGGATTGGTCCTTGATGGTGCCCAAGGTTTTGGCCATCACCCTGGTGCTGGCGGCCACCTTGGCTGGCGCCACCTTGACGGCGATGATCATTCAAGCGATCAAGCAAGCCCCGCTGATCGAAACCTGGCATTATTTCAGCTGGTATATCCTGCCATCCACAGTCGATCTGTTTACTTTGGTTGTGCTGTGCATTTTTGTGCAGGTGCTGGTGCCGAACAAGTTCTTCGGCTATGCCATAATGATCCTGTATTTGGTTTTGACGCTGGTGGCCAATCAGCTAGGCCTCGATCATAATCTGCTGATTTACGGCTCCAGCTCACCCGTGCCGCTTTCGGACATGAACGGCCAGGGCCAGTTCGCGGCTGCGGCCGCCTGGTTCCGCGCCTATTGGAGCGCCATCGCTCTGATCCTGCTGGTGTTCAGCTACGCGCTATGGAGCCGCGGCGTCGATAGCCGCCTGGCCCCGCGCTTGGCGCGCCTCACCGATCGCCTGCGCGGCGGCCCGGGCCTTATCTTCGGCGGGGCCGCCATTTTGGCCATCGCGCTGGGCGGTTTCATTTTTTACAACACCAATGTGCTCAATCCCTATCGCAACAACAAAGAGCCGGAGCGCTTCGCCGCGGCCTATGAAAAGCGCTTTTTGCGCTATGAAACCCTGCCCCAGCCCACCATTCGCGATGTGCGCTTTGATTTGCAGCTCTGGCCCAAACGCGCCTGGCTGGATGCGGCCGGGGAATACACCCTCGAAAACCGCACCAAGGCCCCGATCGAAGCCGTGCATGTGCGCATGGGTCGCGATGCCGAGATCGCGAAGATGGAGATCGATGGGGCGGGCCGGCCCGAGCACTTCAAGGCCTTCGGATATTGGATCTTCCCGCTCGATCGGCCCATGCAGCCGGGTGAAACGCGCCAATTGCGCTTTGCCGTCGGCATCGGCCAAAAGGGGTTCGAAAATGGCGGTGTATCGAGCCGCATCGTTGCCAATGGCAGCTTTCTCAACAATTTCGAGTTTGCCCCGCAAATCGGCATGGATCGCGGCGGCGTGCTGCAGGATCGCGCCATTCGCCGCCGCAATGGCCTGGTGCCGGAAGTGCGCATGGCCAAGCTGGAAGACGAAAGCGCGCGCGCCCATGCCTATCTGCGCAAGGACAGCGATTGGGTGACGGCGCGCATCACGCTGACCAGCGATGCGGATCAAACCATTATCGCCCCTGGCAAATTGACCAGCGAAACCGTTAAGGATGGCCGGCGCACGGCCGTGTTCATCACCGATGCCCCGGTGCAGAATTTCTTTTCAATCCAATCCGCGCGCTATGTCGTTGAGAAATCCAAATGGAATGATGTCGATTTGGCTGTCTATTATGATCCGCGCCACAAATTCAATGTGGCGCGCATGCTGGATGCGATGAAGACATCACTCGATTATTACAGCACCAATTTCTCGCCGTACCAGTTCAAGCAGGCGCGTGTCATCGAGTTTCCGGCCTATGCCACATTCGCGCAAGCCTTTGCCAACACCATGCCGTTTTCGGAAGGAATCGGCTTCATCGCTGATAATCGCGACCCGGAAGATATCGATTACGCCTATTACGTAACCGCGCATGAAATGGCTCATCAATGGTGGGCACACCAGATCATTGGTGCTGACATGCAGGGCTCAACCCTGCTTTCGGAAACCCTTGCCCAATATTCCGCTTTGATGGTTATGAAGAAGACCTATGGCGAAGACCAGATCCGGCGTTTCTTGAAGTTCGAGCTGGATAATTATCTGCGTTCGCGCGGGGGCGATGTGCTGGAGGAACAGCCGCTGTTTCGCGTCGAAAACCAACAATACATCCATTACCGCAAGGGCTCTTTGGTCATGTATCTGTTGCAGGACCGCATCGGCGAGGCGGCGGTCAACCGAGCGCTCAAGCGCCTGTTGCAGGCCTATGCCTTCAAGGGCGCGCCCTATCCGCGCTCGCTTGATCTCATCGCTTTGCTGCGCGAAGAGGCTGGGCCCCAGCACCAAGATCTCATAACCGATCTCTTTGAAAAGATCACGCTGTTCGATGTGCAGGTCAAAAAAGCCAGCGCCGTGCGCGCCCCGGGTGGCGGCTTTGATATCCGCCTCGAAATCGAGGCCAAAAAACTGTATGCTGATGGCAAGGGCGAAGAAAAAGAAGCCCCCCTCAACGATGTGTTTGATGTTGGGGCCTTCACCAATGAGCCGGGCAACAAGGCCTTTGCCAAGGCCAATGTGCTGCTGTTCGAGCCGCGCCCCATCCGATCGGGCGCGCAAACCATCACACTGCACACCGATATCTTGCCAAGCTATGCGGGCGTCGATCCCTACAACAAGCGCATCGATCGCAATTCCAACGATAACGTCATCAAGGTCGAGCCGCCGCCGAAAGCCTGAGCAAGCTTAACGCGGAATTGACGATGCCTCGTTCAAGATTCGCCATCGGGAGCGAATCATGTGGCTGGAAGACATCGTTGCGCAGATTGGGGATTGGATCCCAGATTGCGCCGTCCTGGTGCAGGCGCAAGGCAGTGATGCGCGCGGCCCCTTGGTGCTGTGGTGCAATCTCGCCTTTTGCGCGCTGACGGGGGAACGTGCCGATCAGGTGATCGGCCATCCCTTGCGCTTGCCCCCACCAGCGCCCGAAGACGGCCCGCCCGAAGCGGATGTGCACCGCGCCCTCGCGCACGGCCAGCCGATCCGCCAGGTTCTGCGCGATACAGCGCCCAACGGCCAAGTGCGTTGGCTGGATCTGATGCTGCGCGCCATCCCGGGCGAAACTGGCGCACCGCTCTATTGGCTGGCCACTTTGCGCGACATCACGCAGGCCAAAACCCGCGAATTGCAGGCCGAAGCGGAAATCCAACGTTTGCGCACGCGCACGGCCCCGCAGCCTTTGGAATCGAACGCCGATGCGAGCCTGGCCTGGGCCGCGCATGCGGCCTGGGATGGCATGGCCATCACCGATCCGGAAGGCAAAATCACCTGGACCAACGCCGCGTTCACGCAAATCAGCGGCTATAGCGCGGCCCAGGCTTTGGGCCAGAAGCCGGGCGTGCTGCTGGCCAGCCCCGATAGCGATACGAACGCGCTGGCCGCGATCTCCGCGGCCCTGCTTGAGCGCCAGCATGTTCGCACCGAGGTGGAATATCTCAAACGCGACGGCACGCCCTTTTGGGCCGAAGTCGAGATCAATCCGCAATTTGGCACCGACGGCACATTTTTGGGATTTGTCGGCATCCTCAAAGATGTGACGAGCCGCCATGATCAGGCGGCGAGGATGCAAACGGCGCTGATGCGGGCCAGCACCAGCCTGGATCTGCTCAACAGCGTCACGGCCGAAGCGGCCGCGGCTTTGTTTCAATTCGTCATCCGCGCCAAAGGGCGGCCCGAGTTTTCCTTCATCAGCCCCGAAGCCGAGCGCCTGTTCGGCCTGCCCCCCAACACGTTCACTGAGCATCCCGGACAGTTCTGGGAAATGATCCGCCCCGAAGATCTTCATGAGCTGGAACAGGCGTTTATCGCCGGCGAAAGCATTCAAAGCGCGATCGAGCGCGAGATGTGCCTGCGCCGCCCAAGTGAGGCCTGCCGATGGTTCACCTTGCGGGCGCGGCCGCGCCGGATGGCCAATGGCGAAACGCAATGGACCGGCTCCTTTGTGGATTCCACCAAGGAGCACGCGCAGCGCGCCGAACTCAATGCCCTGCTGGAACTCCATTCTTCCGTGCTCGATGCCAGCCCGTTCGCCATCATGAGTTTCGAGGCTTTGCGCGATGATGATGGCAGGGTGGAAGATTTTGAACTGGTGCAAGTCAATCGCATCACTGCCGCAAAGCTAGGGCGAGAGACTGATAGCTTGATCGGGCAAAACATGTCCGAAATTTTCGCCGGTGTACAGGAAACACAGGCATTTGCCCAATATCGCCGCGTCATGGAATGCGGGGAAATGGCCCGTTTCGAAGTGTTCTATCGTGAATATGGCCTGCAAGATTGGCTGCAAATCCATGCAGCCAAGCGAGGTGGCAATGGCCTGACTTTGCTTATTCAAACCATAACGGATGTCAAAGAATCGCGCAGCAAGATCGAGGCGGCATTGGCCGCAGCCCGGCGCAGCGCCGAAGAGGAATTCCAGGCGCGCGCCGCGCTTTTGGCCAGCGAGCGCCATTTGCGCGCCGCGTTGGAAGTTGCCGATGTCTGGGTTTGGGATGTCAATTTCCAAACCGGGAAAATCGAGGGCGATTTTTCCAAAACCATTGCCGTGGGCAGCCAATCCTGCCTGCTCAATGGGCTGCACGAAATCCACGAAGAAGATTGCGAGCGCATCACCGGTGCCTGGAATCAATTCGCAAGCGGGGATTTGCCCGAATTCAAGGAAGAATTCCGCATTCGCTTTCCTGACAACGGCTTTTTCTGGGTGCGTTCGCGCGGGACCGTAACCGAATGGGATGAGGCCAAGCGGCCCAAGCGAGCCATCGGTGCGCTGGTCGATATCGATGCCGATCGCGCCCGCACCGAACGCCTGCGCGCGGTGCTGCGCGATTCCGATCTTGCCCTCATGGAGGCGGAAGCGCTGTCGCGCCGGCTCGATCTGGCCATCAATGCCTCGGGCATCGGCGTTTGGGAGGTCGATCTCAATACCGGCCGATTGAGCTGGACGCAGGCCATGTACACGATTTATGGCCGCGAGGCGGACGGCACAGATCTCACCTATCATGATTGGGTGAATGCGCTGCACCCGGACGAACGCGCCAAGTGCGAAGCCTATTTCCTGGAACAGCAAAACAATCCCGGGCGCTTTTCCCTGGATTTCCGCATTCTGCGCCGCGGCGAAGTGCGCCATGTCCGCTGTTTGGCGCAAGTTTATCAGGATCGTTTTGGCCGATCCACCGTGATCGGTGTAAATTGGGATGTTACCGAACAAATCCTCATCCAGCAGCATCTTGAACAGCGCCGCCGCGAAGCCGAAGCGGCCAGCGTGGCCAAATCGCAATTCCTGGCCAATATGAGCCATGAAATCCGCACCCCGATGAATGGCGTGCTCGGCATGGCGGGGGCCCTGGCCAGCACGGGCTTGACGCCCTCACAAGCCGAAATGGTCGCGATCATCCAAAGTGCCGGCGAATCCTTGATGACCGTGCTCAACGATATTTTGGATTTCTCCAAGATCGAAGCCGGCCACATGGAGATGGAAAAAGTGGCTTTCACTTTGGCCGATCTGGCTGGAAAAATCCGCTCTTTACACGCCTTGAAGGCCAAGGAGCGCGGCATTGCTTTTGACGTGCTTTGTACCGAACCGGCCAGCCAGCAGCGCCTTGGTGATCCCCATCGCTTGACGCAAATCCTGCATAATCTCGTCAGCAACGCCATCAAATTCACGGCCAAGGGCTTTGTGCGCGTGCGCCTCGAAGCGATCGAGGGCGAAAGCGTACTGCTGGAGGTGGCCGATTCCGGCATCGGCCTCTCGCCAGAGCAGCAGGCCAGCATTTTCCAGCATTTCACCCAGGCCGATGCCTCCACGACCCGTCAGTTTGGCGGCACGGGCCTTGGCCTGGCCATCGTGCGCGGCCTTGCCCAGGCCATGG